>JAEUIF010000072.1 GCA_016795185.1 Planctomycetia bacterium
GGCAGCGGCCGAGCAACGTCAACCATTCCTGAAGCCCCGCGCGGGTGCCTTCATCGACCAGGCTCGCGACGGCCTGACGGCCAAACGCGAGCATGTCTGCCAGTTCCAGCCGGGCGAAGCGGAGCACGCGCACCGAGGGTGCATCGGTCAGCGGGTTAGTGTCGCGCTGGTGCCGGACCAGAGCGTCGTCGAGCGCGGGCAAGGCTACTTCATAGACCCCGAGCAGCAGCGACTCGGCGGTCGGGGCGGCCAGGATTTCATCGAAGCATACCTGCAACGCCGGGTGCGGCACCGCTTCCAGACCCAGTGGCGGTTCGCGCATCTCGGCCACACGGTCGCGGATGGCCGCTACATGCTCCGCACAGAGGTACGAGTGATGCGAGAAGCCGGTCTTCAGTTCGTAGATCGGTTCGGCGGTGATGCGGGCCGTCAGAATTTCGTGCAGCCGGAGGAAGGCGTAGTGAAAGCGCTTCAGCCGCGCGACGCAGGCTTCGACGCTCAGCCCGGGACGCGCTGCCTCGGCATGCGTCGCCAGGCCCGCGAGCGGCGGCAGTCCACGATAGGTTTGGTACGACGGAGCATCTGTGGCAGCAATCATGGCTCGTTCTCCTGCGGGATACTTCAGGCCCATTGTATAGCGTGTTCGAGTCGAGGTTGAGAGTCCGCGTTCAGGTCAGCAGCGGATACAGCAGCACCCCGGCCAGCCCCACGGTGCCGACCCAGGCCACCAGGCCGAAGGCCGTCGCCCAGGCCGGCTGCCGATACTCACCCATCAGGGAGCGGCGATAGGCGGCCAGCAGGATCGTGCCCAGGGTCACGGGCATCAACACACCGTTGATAGTGGCCGCGCCGATGAGCAAGGTTGTCGCCCGCAGTTCCGCGAGTTGCAGCGCCAAGGTGACCGTCAGGCTGGCGATGATGAAGCCAATGATGAGTCCCGCGCGCAGCCGCTCGCGCTCGCTCAGTCTCAGGAAGGAAATCGAGGTATACCCGCACCCCACGACCGAGGTGATGGCTGCTGCCCAGAAGATCGAGCCAGCCAGCAAGAAGCCCAGGTTGCCGGCGGCGGCGCGGAAAGCATCGAACACCGGCGTTGTCGGGCTCAGCTGCACACCAGTCTGCGTCACGCCCAGCACTGCCAGGAAGACGACGACCCGCATGACGCCGGTGATGAGTATGCCCTGCACCGAAGCCCAGGTGATGGCCGGGAGTTGCTCCACGCCGCTGATGCCGCCGTCGAGTAGACGATGCGCGCCCGAGAACATGATGTAGCCGCCGATGGTGCCGCCCACCAGCGTCACGGCCGGGAACGCGGTATTGAGGGTCGGTGTGAGCGCGTGCCGGGCGGCCTCGCCGATGGGCGGGGCGGTGACGAACAGCATGTAGCACGTCATGACAATCATGCCGATGCCCAGCACCTTGGCGAACCAGTCGACCGCCGTCAACATGCGCGGCAGCAAGAACAGTACCACGGCCAGCAATGCTGACAGCGTCGCGCCCACGGGCATGGGCCAGCCGAGCAGTGCGTTCAGGGCCAGGGCGCAGCCGCTCAGATTGCCGAGGTTGAAGATGAACGAACCGACGATCACGACGGCGGTGATGACCCAGCCGAGGCCCGGCAGCACGGCATCCGCCACCTCGTTGCCGCGCTTGCCCGAAACCGCGATCACGCGCCAGGTGTTCAGCTGCCCGCCAATGTCGATGACCAGCGAAACCAGGATCGCGAATGCCAGGCTGGCCCCGAACTGAAAGGTGAACTGCGTCGTCTGCGTGAGAAAGCCCGGCCCGATGGCGGAGACCGCCATCAAGAAGGCTGCACCGCTGGAGACGCCGCGCCGCTGCCGTGGTGTGTCATTCATGAGACCCCCGCGACGATGGCGGCGTGTTCCACGGTCAGACGCTGCAAACGCTCTGGATCGGGGGCCGTGCCGATGCCGGGGCGCTCCAGGGCCGTGACCTGCGAAGCGCCCGATAGCACGATTTCCGGGTCGGCCAGGTCTTGTCGATAGAAGCGGCTGGTGGGAAACACATCGGCCGGGTAGGTGAAGCCCGGCAGCGTGCCCAGGGCGATGCAATGCGCCACGCCGACCGCCGATTCCAGCATGCCGCCGACCCAGCAGGGCGTGCCGTGTTGATGGCACAGTTCGTGAATGGCCAGGGCATTGGTCAGCCCGCCGACCCGTCCCGGTTTGATATTCACGTATTGGCAAGCGCCGATGGCCAGCGCTTGCCGGGCGCGGTCCACCGAATTGATGGTTTCGTCCAGGCAGATCGGTGTGCGAATCTCCCGCTGCAAGGCGGCGTGGTCGAGCAGGTCGTCGTGGCCCAGCGGTTGCTCGATCATCGCCAGGTTGAATTCATCCACGGCGCGGAATAGAGCGACGTCCGCCAGCCGATAGCCGCTGTTGCAATCGATGTGCAGGACGGCATCGGGGCAGGCTTGCCGCACGGCGCGCAGCATCGGCAGGTCCCAGCCGGGGCGAAACTTGAGCTTCACGCGGCGGAAGCCCGCGGCCACGGCGGCCTGGACGTCGCGCACCAGGTCTTCAATGCGGTCCATGACCCCGAAGTCCGCACCCACGGAAATGACCGGATGCTGTCCGCCCAGCACGCGATACAGCGGTTGACCTTGTTCCTGGGCATGCAAGTCCCACCAGGCCAGGTCCAGGCCGCCCTTGGCGAACTGGTTGCCTTTGACCAGTCCGAGCAGTTGCTGTAACTGCGGGCCGCTTCGCACGTCCTGGCCGACCAGGCGCGGCGCGAGCCATTGCCGGGCGGTGGCGAACACCCCCGCTGCCCATTCGGGGCTGTACAATGGCGCGGCCAGCGGACTGGCCTCGCCCCAGCCCACCCGGCCGCCGCCGGTCAGCTTCACCAGGATGGATTCGATCACGGCATCCTCGCCGTAAGCGGTGCGCCACGGATACAACAAGGGCATCGCCACGCGATACAGGTCGATGCGTTCGATGAGCATGTCGATCGATTCCCCCGGAAGCGGCAGGTTTAGCCGTCCATGATACCGCGATTCCCTTGCCAGGGCTTTGGAGAAGCAGGATGCAAGAAACTCTCTTTCGACTGGATGAAGAACTGATTCGCCGACATGGGCCAGGCGGGCTTATCGAGGTTTGCTGGCGGCAATGGCATGCCGAGCGCGAACTGAGCGCGCGCGGCATTCACTTCCGTTCCAGCGATCCCGTCATTTGTGCCGCCGCCTACGCCGCGATGAGCCCCGAGGAATTCGAGGCTGTCAATGGCCGGCAAGACTGGGCCAACTGGCGGACCATTCCGCACGGGTTGCACGGCCAGGTTCCCGACCGACCGTTGCACGTCATCGACCTGGGTTGCGGCACCGGCGGTTCGACGCGCGTGCTGGCCTGCTTCTGCCCGGCGGGTTCGCGCATCATCGGTTATGAACTGACGGAACACCTGGCGGCCATCGCCCGACAGCGAACCTACCGGCATCATTCCGGCGCCGCCGCTCCCGTGGAATTCGTGGTCCAGGGTGTGACGGAAACGCTGCGCGATCCCGAGGGAGCGCCGTTGGCCGATGGCAGCGTCGATCTGGCCAACGCCAGCGGCGTCGTGGGCCACCACCTGACCGAACAAACTATCGCGCCGCTGCTCGCGGAGTTGCGGCGCGTGCTCAAGCCTGACGCCCTGGTCCTGCTCGATGTCGGCCCCACGCTCGGCGAACCGGAATTGATCGGACTCATGAGCGCTGCGGGTTTCGACCGGCTGAGCCGGCAACGCAGTTCGCTGTTCGATCCGAATGGCCAGGTGGCGTTTCGACGGCGCGATTGAACGTCAGCCGTTTGCAACGGCGCGGCGCACGCGGTAGGATCGGGGCCGATTCACAAGCTGCCAGTTCATCGCGGAAAGGGTTGCCCCATGGACCACAAACGAGGCGTGGTGCTCGGCTGCGTCGGGTTGTTTCTCTTGATGCTGGTCTGCACCGGCGGCATCACCCTGGCCTTGCTGCTGTTTAACCTCAAGGGCGGCACGGACACCGCGAAGGATTCCGGCGTCCGGCCTGTCACCGCAGCCACCCTGCCGAAAGCGACGGAAAAGCTGCCAGCCACGCTGCCGAAGGCCACCTTGCCGAAGATCGTACCGCCGGTCTACAAGCCCGACGGCAAGCAGGTGCCGCCCGAAGACGAGCTGCGTAAACTGCTCACCGGGACGATCCTCGATGTGGACCGCGCCGTGCGCGCCAAGGACGTGAAGCTCCTGTTTCCCCGG
Source organism: Planctomycetia bacterium (assembly GCA_016795185.1). Taxonomy (GTDB): domain Bacteria; phylum Planctomycetota; class Planctomycetia; order Gemmatales; family Gemmataceae; genus JAGVLI01. Next base: position 4,240 of record JAEUIF010000072.1, read on the forward strand.
CTGATCGGCTTCTGGCAGCGCGTCGAGGGGATCGAGAGTCTGAAGAATTCACTGCGAAGATTCGAGGAACGGCCGCCGGCGGAGTTTGGCCTGGTCGCGGATGTGGCACCGAAATTCGACAAGCCGGCGGTGCTGACCAAGGAAGGCGAGTTTTCGGTCAGTGGTAGCTTTCCCACCACGCCAAACCCGGTGTACTTCAAGTTCACCTATGTTTTTGAAGGCGGTGACTGGAAGCTGGGCAACTGGGGTCTGGGCACCGCGCCGCTGCCTTGAGCGCGGCGAATCAGTTGCCTTTCGGTTCGATCAGCTCACCAATGAACTGGTTGACGCCCTCGTGATCGAAAATGACGGGAATGCCGCCTGCCGCGATGTAAACGGCCACACCGTCTCGCACCAGGAGCGCATCCGGGAAATCCACTTCAAAGCGGTCGCCATTCACCAGGGCGATCGTGAAGGGCCGGAACGGCTGCCGTTTCTTGAAGGCGTTCAGGGTGCGGTCGAAGTTATCCACTTCCATGAGCGAGCCTCGCGGCGGGGGAATGTTGAGCCACTCCCAGAATTGTATCACGAGACGCTGCTCGCGGGCAAATCAGTCGTGACCGTGATCCTCAGTGGTCCTTGATCCGCTGCATCAGTTCCGCGCACACCGATCCGTTGACGATGCCGCCAAACAGCCCCTGCTCGCTGGCCTGGTTTTCAAAGTAGTTCCACCAGTGTGGGCCTTCGCGAAACAGGGTGACCGCGCCCACCAGCGGCAAGTACAGGTCGTAGAGGTAGAGCGGTTGTCGGGTGTGGCCGCATTCGTGGGCCAATACCTCGGAGGCGCTGCACTGGCTCGACGCGCCCGCCGCCACGCGCCGTTGCCAGTCGCCGAGTCGGCCGCCGGCCACTTCGACGGGCCGTTCGCGACAGGCGGGCTGTTCCGATTGCTCGTGCAGCAAGCGCTCGGCGAAGTCCCAACCGACCACGATCACATCGCTGGTCCAGGTAATGCAAGTGCCACGCCACAACGGCCAGCGGCTGTCCGCGTTCCGTCGTGGCGTGGCATAGATGTTGACGATGCGCCAGTCGCTCTCCACGCGGGCCTTGCCGTAAATCCGGAAGCAGGGCGTACCGCCCAGACGACGCAGCCACCAGGAGAGCAGCCAGTTAACCATGTTTCCAGTCGGGCCGGCGTTGCGGCCGGTGCAGGTGCGGTCCCGGCAGCGCTTCCGGTTCGTCCTCGCGCCGCAGCGGGCCTTCGCTCTGAGGTTCCGTCGTCGGCAGGCGGAAGGGCAGCAAAGCCGGGCCTTCATCCGACATCCAGGAGCGCTGTTGGGCGCGCCGCTCGCCAGTCTGCTTGCGGTGCAGTTGCTTGAACATGAACACCTGCCAGAGCAGGCGGAAGCGGCCGTCGCGCGGATTGCGGAACCGCGCCGCCCGCAGCACGTCCTTGGCCTCGGCACGGCGGCCTGCCAGGCACAGGGCCTTGACCAGCCGGCCGACGACGTCCGGATCGTTGGGGGCCTGCTGCACGGCCTGCATCAGCGCGCCCAGCCCTTCATCCGTTTCCCCCTGCTGGACGCAGAGCAGCCCGAACTCGGCCAGCCAGCGCGGTTGCTCGGTGTCGAGTTCGACCGCCTTGCGATAATGTTCCAGGGCGCGCTCCGGTTCGGCATGCCGTCCCTTGGCCAGCGCGCTGCCTAGTAAGTAATGATAGCGGGCGCTCTCCGGCCGGTACAGCAGGGCGATGGCCAGGTGCTTCCGCGCCCGGCGATAGCGCTTGCGACCGAGTTGAATTTCGCCCAACCGGGCCTGCGATTCCTCGGCCAGGGCGGCGGGCACCTGCGGAAACGCGGCCAGCCGTCCGAGATAGTGCAGGGCTTCTTGCGGCCGGTGGATTTGCTGAAAATGACGACCCAGGGTCAGGAGACGATCGAAAAGGGGGAGCAATTCGCTCATGATGCGGCTGCCTCCTTGCAGCAGGATCAGAGGTGTTCCGAGTCCTTTCGGCCGGGGAATTATAACGGCGGCAACAGCCCTCGCAAGATGGATCGAGCGCGAGCGATAAGCTGGGCGAACTGGGAAGCGGGCGCGGAAGCTTTTACCACAACAAGGCCGGGCGCGGAGCGACGGCTGCCATCGATTTCGGCAGCGGGCCGCCGAAATCGGGGTTTGTCAGCCCGCACACCTTGACGCTGATGCCGTGCTTGACCGCGAGCGCCATCACGGTAGCGTAGCCACGCTGACGACGGGCCTTGGGCAGCAAACGCGCCGCGCCCAGGCCATCGCAGTTCAGCAGCGGGCCGTCGGCAAACTCCGCCAGCACCGTCTCATCCATGCCCCACTCGGTCAGCACCGGCAGCAGGTGGTCGCGAATCGCCGGCCGCAGAAACAGGTAGCCGGCGGTCACTTGCCCGACGCCGACGCTGGCCAGTGCTTCGAGCACCGCCGACAGGTTGGCGCGCTGGTCCGTCAAGCCGGGAATCAGCGGCGCGGTTTCGACCTGCACGCGCACGCCGAGTTCGTGCAGCCGCGCGATCTGGCGCAAGCGCAGCCGAGGCGGTGCGGTCAATGGCTCCAGCGCTCGTTGCAGCTGGCGGTTGACCGTGGTCAGGCCCACGATGACCTTGACCCGTTGCCGATACCGCTCCAGCACGCTGAGGACCGAAGGACGAATCAGGCCGCGCGTCGGCAGCCAGGCTTCGACGCCGTGCTCGGCCAGCACCTCGACTACCCGGGCCGCTTCCTGCTGCACCTCGGCGAGCGGCATGAACGGATCGGTTGCCGGACTGACATAGACGGCGCGCGGCAGTTGCCGGCAGGCACGGAGTTCCACAGCCAATTTTTCGGGGGTATCACGATACAGGTGAATCACATCGTCGCCGGCATACATGGATCGGGCGCGCGTGCTGCAAAACGCGCAGCGGTGCGCGCACCCCTGGGCAATGTTCACGCTGAGGATCGCGTCCTCCCCAGGCAGCGGGCCAGCGCCGAGCAGAGGCGTCCGCCGTTCGATCCACTCAATGGCCGGCAAGCCCGCAGGGGCGGCTGGTTGGGGAAACAAGGGGAGCGCGGAAAGATTCTTTCCAAGGGTGGGGAGCAAGGTAGTCATCACGCACCACCGGATAGGGAACAATAATTCAGTAGTGAAATTTAGAATAGTTCATGCGAAGCGGCGCTTGCAAGGTCGGTAGCGAGAATTTT
>JAEUIF010001087.1 GCA_016795185.1 Planctomycetia bacterium
GGCGCTGTGGGCCGCTGTGTGGACCGCTACCGGGGGTTGCTAACGGCTCCAGTGCCGCGTCCCGGGCGTGGCTGCCTGAAGTACGGCGGGCTTTCCCGCCCGACACGGCGCGCCCGAGGCTGGCCGCGCCCGCGCGACGACCCCGCGGAACACCGGCGCTGCGTGTCGGGCTGGAAAGCCCGACGTACTGCCGCCGGTCAGGCAACCACTCCCTGGACATCGCTGGGTGCCATGCCCACGGCTTGGCGTGGGCATGGGAACCCTGCAAGCGTCTCATGCCCACGCCAAGCCGTGGGCATGGCACCCAGACCTCTGATTGAGCAAGATGTCTCTTGCACCCGCACACGGTAAGATGGATGTTTGCCGCAGCGACCAGCGCCGGGGCCAACCGCATGCCGGCGGGCGGCAGGGGCGAGGGGGTATCCGATGAATGCGCCAGCCATCGCGTTTCCCAGTCACTGGCAAGTCAGTATTCGGCTGGCCGTGGACGGTGCGGGCGGTCCCATTCTGTCGCGGGACCGCCTCGAATTGCTGGAGAGCATCGCGCGGTGCCGCAGCATCAGCGCGGCGGCGCGCGAGCGCGGCATCTCCTATCGCCATGCCTGGCTCATGGTGCAGGGCATGAACGACGGCGCGGGGGAACCGCTGGTGATTTCGGCCACCGGCGGACATCACGGCGGCGGCGCGCGGCTCACCGGCCTCGGCGAGTGGACCTGCGCCTACTTCCGCCAACTGCAAGACGAGTTGCAGCAGACCGCGTCGGCTCGTCTGCGTCACGCGGCGGCAGCGGGGACGGCCGAAACGATTCACGTCGCGGCTGCCGTGTGCCTGGAGGAGGTGCTCGGCCAGCTGCTGACCGACTTCCGCCAGCGGCGGCCCGAGTGCCGGGTGCGGGCCGTCTTCGGGGGGTCCGATGAACTGGCCGAGCACGTCATCGCCGGCGCGCCCACGGACCTGTTCATCGCCGCGGACCTGGAGCCGCTCGACCGGCTGGCCCGCGCGGGGTTGATTCAGCATCAGGCCCGCACCGTGCTGGCCGAGACGACCCTGGCGGCGATTGGCGCGGCGGAGCGCGACTTGCCCGTGCGCGCGCCGGCCGACCTGGCACGTCTGGCATCCGCGCGGGTGGCGCTGGCCGATCCGACCTGCCCGCTGGGGCGTTACACGCACGACTATCTGCGGGGCCTGAAGCTGACCGAACGGCTGAAGGGCCGAATCGTCTACGTGGAGAATTCGCGCGCGGTCGGCGCGGCCGTCCGGGGCGGCAGCGCCGATGTCGGCCTGGCCTATGCCAGCGACCTGCATCGCTCCCCGGATTGCCGGCTGCTGTTCCGCGTAAAGAAGACGCCGTCGCCCATCCGGTTCAGCGCGGCGGTCGTCGGTGACGGGCCGCGCGCGGAACAGGGACGCACGCTGCTGGATTTCCTCGCATCGGGCACATCCGCGGAACGCTTCCGCCGTTGCGGCTTCTCGTCGGCCCACTGACGGTCTGTCTTGGTGTGCGGTCCAGAGTGGTTGCTTGAAATACGTCGGGCTTTCCGACCCGACACGTCGCGCCTGTCGCCGGTCAGGCAACTACTCCCGTGACAGCGCTAGTGCATGCTCGACCGAGAGCTTGCGCGATTCCATACACTGCATGACTCTTTAATGTTAAGGCAAGGGACAATCTGTTCAATCAGGTGGGTTGGGTGCCATGCCCACGGCTTTGCGTGGGCATG
>JAEUIF010000192.1 GCA_016795185.1 Planctomycetia bacterium
GGGTCGAGCCAGCGCAGCGCCAGCACGGGCGGCACGAACAGCACGAGCGCGATCGGCCCCTTGGTGAGCAAGCCCAGGCCAGTCGCCAGCGCGGACAGCAGCCACCAACCCCTGTGCAGCTGAGGACCACGCAGCGCGCGATGAGCCGAGGCCCAGGCCGCCGTCACGCACAGGCAGAGCAGGCCGTCCATCGTCACCATGCGGTCGAGTTGCAGGAAACGCGGCGACAGGCAGAGCATCAAGCCGCCCAGCAACGCCGCGCGCGCCGGCAGCACGGCGCGGCCCCAGGCGTAGGCGACCAGAATGCAACCCCAGGCGAGCGCGCACGCCAGCCAGCGTGCTGCCCAGTCGTGGACGCCGCAGACCGAATAGCTCGCCATCACCAACCAGTAGAAGAGTGGTGGTTTGTCGTAGTACGGCTGGCCGTGCAGAATGGGTGTCAGCCAGCTGCCTTCCGCCAGCATCTGCCGAGGAATCTCGGCATAACGGGCTTCCTGCGGTTCTTGCAGCGGCGCGCGCAGGTGCATGAAGCAGAGAAGACCAGCAGCCAGGGCAAGTAGCAACCAGTGGGGAATCGCAAGCGAGCGAAGCCAGTGAAACACGCGGGCATCCGCCATGACTCCATCCTCCGGGCCGGCAGGCGGCGGAGAATGGCCGGGCGAGCGGCTTGTGTCAAGACTGCGCCCGCCGCTCGCGGCTTCGCACCTGGGTAGCTGCGAACCCGCCAGCGGCAGACTGGTTCAATCCTTGAGCCGCCGGTAACTGGGGTCGGTGACGACGCCGTCCTTGTCGATACCGGCATGGTCGATCACGGCGCGCAGCCGGTTGCCGGTTGGCAGCCAGACGACTTCCTTGAACGCCGCGGCGTTCCAGTCCTCGGGCGCATCGCCGAGTGGCAGCGTTTCGACTCGCTTCGCCAGCAGCTGGTTGTCCGCCAGCGTCAGGCCCTGGCTGGTGGTGCCGACATGAAGCAGCTTGCCGAGTCGGCTGGTAGCCAGGACGACCGCTGTGATATTGCCCGTTTCCTTGCCCGAGCGCACATAGCCGACGATCACAAACTCATCGAGGTCGCGGTCGAGGTTGACGGGCTTGGCGGGGATATTTGGCTCGCTGGCCCACTTCCGCTTGCGCTCGGCCAGCTTGGCCTGAGCTTCGGCTTCCAGCTGTTGCTGTCGGGCGACGATCGGATCGACCGCTGGACCTGTCGGTCCCGGCTTCGGCTTGTCGGCCCGGTGCCCCAGGCCGCCGAGAAACAGCGCGCACAGCGCCAGCGTGCCCGACCAGGTCGAAACGCAGATTGGCCAGCTGCTGTCCGGCAAGTGATGGAACATGGCTTTCCAGACCAGGACCGGCAAGCGCAGGACATCGACCATCGACAGCTTGCCGTCCGCGAACCAGCACGCCAGGCGCATGGCCCAGACATGGGCCACGATGAGGCCGAGGACCGCGGCTACCAGCTGCCCCAGGCCAATCAGAGCGCGCAGCGGCGAGCGCTCGGGTACGACGACACTGATCGCGATGGTGACCGCGACGATCAGCGTCGCCCCGCCCATCAGCGTCCACTGCCAGGGTTCGATCAACCGCAGCACGCCCTTGACGCCGCCGGTCTGAGTCTTGGCCTTGTCTCCATCCTGCGAGGCGAAGTAACCGCACTTTGGACACCAGGCCAGGGTGTCGGGATCGGATAGCGGGCCGCCACAGCGCGGGCACGGGCTGGCCTGGGCGGCTGCCGGCAGGCGCTGAAGTTGTACTGTCTGAGACACCGCTTTCAGACGCACCGTTTCGTCCTTGGATGGCCGATGCTGGACGGTGTCGTCTTTCGGCGAATTGCGCCCGACGGTTTCATCCCGGGGCACTGGACGCCGCACCGAGTCACCTTTCGCCGGGCGAGCAGGTTCCTTGGCGGCGGGTGGACGAATAAAAGTACGCTTGCTCGAATAGTCCTCGTCCAGCCGGCCCGGCGATTCCATGTCGGGCTCGCTGCCAAACCGGCCCGATTGGTCGCCCCCGTAGAGATCGTCGTCCGCGTCATCGGCCTCGGCGGCCGGTTCCTTCGTGCCGGCGGGCGCTTTCGACGGCGGCACAAATTGGATCGTGGGTACATCGGTTTCGGCCACGGCCGGTGTGGGGCTGGGCTGCGGCGCGGGCGAGGGCGCCTCCGCGGACCAGCTGGCGGTCTGGGGTACGGCACGCAGCGCGTCCACGAACGCCGTGCAGGTTGGCCAACGCTCGTTGGGGTTTTTGGCCAGCGCGCGCTCGACGATGGGCTGCTCGGCGGTAGGCAACGGCGTCAGGTCCGGCGGCAGCTTGCAGTGCTGCATCAGCAGCATCCGTGCGTTTGTGCCGTTGAACGGCCGCTTGCCCGTCAGCATTTCCTGATAGACGATCGCCAGGCTATACTGGTCCGAGAAGCGCGTGACCTTACCGTCAAAGGTCTCCGGCGAGGCGTAGACCGGCGTGATGCCCGCGCTCAGGCTCGCCGTCATGCCTTCGAGGTCCTTGGCGAGTCCGAAATCCGCGACCTTGATGTGATTGCGGACCAGGAAAAGATTCTGTGGCTTGATGTCCAGGTGTTGCAGCTGGTACTCGGCGTTCATCAGGTCGAGCGCTTCCGCCGTTTCGGTCAGGTAGCGGAGTAGTTCGTCGCGCGGAATGCCGGCGAAGCCTTGCCGCTGACATTCCTGCTGCCGGTTCAGCAGATCGCGATCCGCCAGTTCCATGACGATCACGACCTGGCCGTCGATCACATCCACGCGCTCGACCCCGAGAATGAACGGGTGATGCACCGACTTCATGCGGTTGAGCGATTTCAGTTCCTGGGCTGCGGTCTTGTTGTCGTCGTCGTGAATGCTGCCGTGAACGAACTTGATCGCCTTGGGAATGCCGCCGGGGGCGATGGCTTTCCAGACCTCGCCGAAGCCGCCCTGGCCTAACCGTTCGACCAGCACGTAGCCGGGAATGGGTTCCGCCTGCTGATTGGGCTTGATGGCCATAAGCACTCCTCGGTGGTCGACCGGCAGGCCAGCACGACAACGGACGGGAGCGGCGGGCAGCCTCGATGCCACTCAGGTCCACGGCAGGGAAACCACTGCGCGGCGCTGGTGCAGCCTGAAACGGGAGCGAACGGCAGCGGCGGGTTACAAGAGTCCGGCGGTTGCTACAGACGCCGGGCAGCCCGCCGCGACCATTACAGGTCGAGCGCGCAATCGGGGGAGAGTTTGCGGTGGCGCGCTAGTATACCTCGATTCGCGGCGCGCGCTGGCGTATGCGGTATTTTTTTCAGGCGGGAGGGGAATTTTCCGTACCACGGCTGCCCGACGCGCTGGCGGCTACCGCTGGGGCGGCCACCGTGATAGCGTTCGACGGGTCCACGGGCTGTGGCCGCTGGTCGCTGAGCCGCCAGAGATGCAGGCCGATCAGGGCCAGGGACAGCGTCCACATCAGACCGTATTCCAGCACCACCCATTCGAGCTTGAACGGCATCGCCAGCGCGAGCAGGAAGAACCCGAGGCCCAGGGTGTAGCAGCGGCCCCAGTAGCTGGAGCCCATCGCGAAGAAGGCCAGTCCCGTGAGTGCCGACCAGAAAGGATAGGCGAGCAGTTCATCTTTGATGTGCCCGGAGTGGATCAACGCCCACTGCACGGCTCCCACCACCATGCACGCGCCCAGGTAGCCAATCCAGATCGACCAGAGTTGCCGTTCCGCCAGGCTGGTGGGCAGCAGCGTGTGCTGCCGGTGTCGCCAGAAGACGATGCCCATGGAACTGAATTGCGCGAAGCGGGCGAGCATGATCCAGCCCTTGGGATAGGGCGGGCCGCCGATGGTCAGGGTGAAGACGATCAGATGCTCCACGAAGACAATGGCGGCGAAGATCAGCAACATGGTGCCCCAGGCGTGGAACTCGCCCAGGTAGTGGTCGCGTTCGAGCGTGCGGCCGATGCGGTCCAGGACGTTGAAGGTGCGGGCGGCGATCGACTCGCCGCGCAAATAGCGTTCCAGGTCGGCAGCCAGGGCCTCAGCGCTTTCGTACCGGTCGCCGGGGTTCTTTTCCAGGCACTTCATGCAGATGGTTTCGAGGTCGCGGTCCACCTTGGCGTTGAGCAGGCGGGGCGGCGCGGCCTGGCGCTCCAGCACTTGCAGCAGGGTATCAAGCGCCGTCTCGGCGCGGAACGGCGGGCGGCCGGTGAGGGATTCGTACAGCACCGCGCCCAGGCTGTAGACGTCCGAGCGCGGCCCCAGGTCGCGCACCCGGCCCGCGGCTTGCTCGGGCGGCATGTAACTCGGCGTGCCCATGACCGTGCCGGTGCGCGTCTGGCCGGAGTCGGTGTCCAGCTTCTTGGCCAGGCCGAAGTCGGTGATGTGCGGCATCCCCTCGCGATCGAGCAGAATGTTCGACGGTTTCAGATCGCGGTGCAGGATGCCGTTGCGGTGCGCGTGGTGCAGCGCCCGGGCAATGATGGCCAGGCAGCGGGCGGCTTCCCGGCCCGGCAGCGGCCCATCCGTGACCTTGTGCGCCAGGCTGGGACCGTCGATGTACTCCATGCTGTAGTACGCTCGGCCATCGACCTCCCCGACCTCGAAGACCTGGACGATGTTCGCATGCTGCAACCGGGCCATGGCCTCGGCCTCGATGCGGAAACGCTCTACCTCGGCGGGACTGCTCATTGTCCCGCTGAGAATCATTTTAACCGCCACCGTGCGGTTGAGTTCGACCTGGCGGGCCTTGTAGACGACGCCCATGCCGCCGCGGCCCAACTCGGCGATCAGTTCGTAGCCGCCGAAGGCGCGCTCGACCGGCCCGCACTGGGGCATCGTCGGTTGGACGATGTGCGGCACCGTTTTCGCGCCGGGGGCTTCTGCCCCGACCGGCGGGCCGGGGAGGTCGCGGGCGGTGGTAGGTTGGGGGCCGCTCATGTCCTTCTCCGACTCCTTCTCCGACGGTTGTGTCATCACACCGACTCTACCACGATTCGCGCCAGAATTCGCTCGTCCATCCTCGGCTCCCCGGCAATTTCCCACCTCGTGGCGCGTTATCGGATGCTGTTTGCAAATATATGATACTAAATGATTTGTGTTTGATCGAATCTTGGCTGCCTGGCGCTCGGTACATTATTTCGTTTCCCGGTTTGCATCGTCAAAAAACCTGGACTACACTAGGACAGCCTTCGAGGGTACCGAAACCACCCGTCATGTAACCGGTTTTGGACTCGCAGACCCTCGCGGACAACCGATCCCCCCGATTTCATCGGGACTCCTGGCACTGGCGGTCTCGGTACGCAATGCGTTCCGGGCGGCGTCTCATTGGGCGACCCACTCCGTGCTGCTGCACGCGACGCGGACACTGACCACTCCGGGATCGAGAAGAAGGGAAAGGTGCATCGTGGCTCTCGTTACCCTGGAAATGAATCAGAAGCTGCGGGGCTACCGCCTCACCCAACTTCGCGGCAAACACGAGCACGCCTCCCTCTGGGAAGCGGAAGCCGAGAACGGCCAGCGCATGGCCCTGAAGTTCCTGCACGGCGCGGATGAGTTCGCCGCCCGCCAGGAGATCCGGGCCTTGCAACAGATCGGCCGTTTGCAGCATCCCAATCTGCTAGCCATTGAAGAAGTCTTCAGTCAAGGGAAGAACTTCATCGTGGTCATGAAGATGGCGGATGGCAGCCTCCAGGATTACTACGACGCCTACCAGGCCGAATGCAAGACTGGGATCGAGGCCGAAGACCTGTGCGGCCTGCTGGCCCAGGTGGGAGTGGGCCTGGACTTTCTGAACAGCCGCAAGCATCATCTCGGCAGCTGGCCCGTCGGCATCCAGCACTGCAACATCAAGCCCAGCAACCTGTTAATGTTCGGCGATTCGGTGAAGATCACCGACTTCGGCCTGGCTTCGCCAGTGACCTTCGGCGTCCAGGTCACCCGCGCCGGACAACCCGAATACATGGCCCCGGAAGTCATCCAGGGCCGGCTCAGTTCCTGGTCGGATCAATACTCGCTGGCAGTGACCTACTGTTTCCTGCGCGGCGGTCGGCTGCCGTTCAGCGACGTGCTGCAACCGGGCAAGACCTTCCACGGTCGCCCCGCTCCGGACCTGACCATGCTGCAACCGAAGGAACGGCCAGTCATCGCCCGCGCGCTCTCCGCCACTCCGCCCCAGCGCTGGCCGACCTGTGCCGAAATGTTCGACGCCTTGAAGCAAGCGCTCAAGGGCTGACCGAACTCCACGAATCAGCTGCCATCCTCACGGCCGGCGACCGGGTGCATCCCGTCGCCGGCCGCTTTCGCTTGTCCCGGCGACAATTTCCAGAATTTCCAGAGAATAGTGAATTGGTCCGCCGGGGTAGCCCCTCTTACTCTCTGGAATTCGCGGTCGAGGAGTCATACGGCATGGCAGGCATGCAGGTCGGCAGTTTTCTCCGCTCTCTGCGCTTGCGGCTCGGGGCGCTGCACAGCGACCAGGACGCCTGCCTGCTCGAACGCTTCGTGCAGAACCAGGACGCGGATGCCTTCGCCGCCCTCCTGGGCCGGTATGGCCCGCTGGTGCTGCGCGTCTGCCGGCAGTTGCTGAGCCGTGAGGAAGACGTCGAGGATGCTTTTCAGGCGACCTTTCTGGTGCTGGCACGCAAGGCCGGGTCGATCCGTCAGGGTGAATTGCTCGCCGCCTGGCTGCACGCCGTCGCCTGCCGCGCGGCGCGGGAAATCCGAGCGCGGTCGGTCCGCCCCATGCCCGACTTGCGGAGCGAACCCATGACGCAGGATCGCGCCAGCGCCCAAGCCGAGCAGCGCGAACTCGACCAGCTATTGCACGAGGAAGTCGAGCGGTTGCCGGTGAAGTATCGGCGGCCCATCGTCGCGTGCTATCTGGATGGCCAGACGCACGAACAGGCGGCGGAGCGCCTGGGCTGGCCCGTGGGCACGGTGCGCACGCGCCTGAGCCAGGGACGCGATCTGCTGCACACGCGCTTGGTGCGCCGGGGCGTGGCGCTCTCGATCACCGTTCTACTGGGCCGCCTGGCCGAAGCGAGTGCTTCGGTCACGGTGCCGGCGGCCCTGTCCGATTCTACTTTGCGCGCGGCCCTGCTGGTCGCGGCTGGCGGCGATCCCGTCGGCGCGGGAGTCTCGGCTGGGGTCGCCGCCGTGGTTCAAGGAGTGTTGCATTCCATGTGGCTATCCAAGCTGAAAATCGTCGGCGTCGTGGTGTTGGCGCTGGTCCTGGCCGGCGGCGCGCTGGGCTATTATGCGACGACACGCGCGGCCTCTGCCGTGGCCAGCGCGCCCGCAACGCCGGTCAAGAAGTACATTCTGCAAGGGCGCTTCATCAAGAGTGTGGACCAGGCCCCACCGGCCGACCGCACGCCCGATGCCTGGATTGGTCCCGAAATCAACAAGCTCACCAACAAACGTATCGGCCAGAAAGACCCGGCGCATCTGGATGCCATCAGCGGCTGGCTGGTCATCGACGAAAAGCCGCTGAGCGTCGAACTCGGCAGCTTGAAAGTCTCCATCAGCATCCAGTCCGTGGGGGAAGAGGAGATCAGGCTTCAGGGGAGCATGTCGGCGGGCAACGCCAATGCCATCATGGCTCCCCGCATCGCCAACCGTCCCGGCGGCCGCGTCGCGGAACGTTTGACCAACGACACCTTCCTGGTCCTGCAACTGGTCGAGGCCGCGGCCGACAAGGCAGCCGCGGCAAAGGCGGAGCCCGCAGCCAAGGACTGGGAAAAGCTCTTCGAGAATGAAGATTGGTACAAGCAGACCAAGGGCACGGAACAGGTTTTCAAAGGCAAGCTGGAAGCCATTCCGAACGCCGACGCACCCAGCACCTTGCAGCGGACTTCCTACTACAAGCTCGGCGACCGCACCATTTACACGGGCGCGAAGAAGGTGGCGGCGCTGGACAAGCTGGTCGGCAAGGAAGTTGAGATGCGCGGCAAGCCAGTGGACATGAACCTGGAAGGCCAGTCGCTCAAGGAAATCTGGCCGGCGGCCGTGCGGCCGGCAGCCGGTAAGTAACCGTCGTTCCCCGACAAGCCGCTCTGGGTCCGCCACTCTGCCACGCGGGAGAGTGGCGGACCTGGAACTCGTTGCCCGCTGGGTCCGCCACTTCGCCACTTGGCGGAGTGGCGGACCCAACACGCTTCGGGGCGGTGAAGTTATTGACAGCTGCGCAACCAATG
>JAEUIF010000215.1 GCA_016795185.1 Planctomycetia bacterium
CGTCTTCGTTCCATCGAGGTCATTCATGTCGCGGCTCTTCTCCGTCACGCTGTTCGCCAGCGCGCTGCTGCTGTTCTGCGTGCAGCCGATGATCGCCAAGATGATTTTGCCGCTGCTGGGCGGTTCGCCGGCCGTGTGGAATACCTGCATGGTCTTCTTTCAGGCGGCGCTGCTCGGCGGCTACCTCTACGCGCACGGCCTGACGACCTACGTGCCGGGACGCAGCCAGCAGGTGGTTCACGTCCTGCTGCTTTGCTTGCCGTTCCTGGTGCTGCCCATCGGCATCACCGCCGCGTGGGCCGATACCGTGCCGCAGCAGGACGACCCGGTCAGCTGGCTGCTGAAGCTGCTGCTGCTCGTCGTCGGCTTGCCGTTCTTCGTGGTCGCGTCGAGCGCGCCGCTCTTGCAAAAGTGGTTCGCGGGCAGCGGTCATCCGGATGCGGCCGATCCGTATTTCCTGTATGCCGCCAGCAACCTGGGCAGCATGGCGGCGTTGCTCGGCTATCCGGTGTTGCTCGAACCGTACCTGCCGCTGGCGGCACAAAGCCTGGGCTGGACGGCAGGCTACGCCGTGCTGGTGGCACTGACGGCGGCCTGCGCCGCGGCGATCTGGCGCGCCCGGCCGGAGCTGGCGGTCGCCACGCCGGAAGGGGCGGTAATGACCGCAGCCGCGCCGGAAGAGGCCAGCACGCCGGCCGAAGCCGCGCCGCGCTGGAAGAAGAAAACGGCTGAAACGGCCGCAGCCGACGAAGGGACCCCGCCGCCCGAACGCAGCGAAACCGTCACCTTCGGCCGGCGCTGCCGGTGGATCGCCCTGGCTGCCGTGCCCTCGACCCTGATGCTGGCTGTCACCGCGTATATCACCACCGACCTGGCCGCCGTGCCGTTGCTCTGGCTGATGCCATTGGCCGTCTACCTGCTCAGCTTCATCCTGGTCTTCGCCCAGCGGCAATGGATTCCGCATGCCGTGATGGTGAGTTCGCTGCCGATTGCCACCTTGGTGGTGGTCTTTGCCTTCCTGACCGGCGTCGCCCTGGCGGGTTGGTTCCTGGTGCCGTTGCACTGGCTGGTGCTGTTCATCGCCAGCATGGTGTGCCACGGCGAGCTGGCGCGCGACCGGCCGTCGCCGCGCTACCTCACGGAGTTTTACCTCTGGATGTCCTTCGGCGGCGTGGTCGGCGGGTTGCTGGCCGCGCTCGTCGCGCCGCTGGTGTTTCGCATCGGCATCCTGGAATACCCGCTGGCGCTGATCGCGGCCTGCCTGCTGCGGCCTGGCCCCAGCCTCTGGCAGTCACCGTCCGTGCAGCGCTGGCTCGACCTGCTGACGCCGCTGGGCGTCCTCACCGTGACGCTGGCCGCCGCGCTGTTCGTTGGCCGCAAAGCGCCGCCGTCGTCCCTGGAGGTCTCGCTGGCGTTGGCCATCCTGATCTTCCTCTGCTTCATGCAGCAGGAACGGCCCATTCGCTTCGCGATGTCCGTGCTCGCCCTGTTCTTGGGCTTCACCGCCGCCAACCCGACGGAATCGCGGCTGCTGTTCGTGGAACGCAACTTCTTCGGTGTCGTCCGCGTCCACGACGAACCAGGGCGGCCTTTCCGCCAGTTGCTGCACGGCAGCACCATGCACGGGGTCCAGCAGCTGACGGCCGACGGCCAGCCCGATCCACAGCCGACGGCGCTGTCGTACTACTTCCCCAGCGGCCCGATGGGCCAGATTTTCAACGACGTCTACAACCCGCGTGCGGGTAAGTCCGTGCCGGCGAAAGTCGGCGTCACCGGCCTGGGAGTCGGCGGTCTGGCCGCCTACGGGCAACCGGGCCAGCACTGGACGTACTACGAGATCGATCCAGCCGTCGCGCGCGTCGCCAACGATCCGCGTTTCTTCACTTACCTGACCGCGGCCCGGCAGAAGAACTGCCCGGTGGATGTGCTGCTCGGCGATGCCCGCTTGCGGCTGCGTGAGGCCGCCCCGCACGGCTACGGCCTGATCGTGCAGGACGCCTTCAGCTCCGATTCGGTGCCCGCGCACCTGATGTCGCGCGAGGCGTTGCAACTGTACCTGAGCAAGCTGGCACCCGAAGGCATCTTGGTCTTCAACATCTCGAATCGCTATCTCGACCTCAAGCCCGTGCTGGCCAACCTGGCGGCCGACGCCGACCCGCCGCTGGTCTGCTACAGCCGCGACGATGTGACCATCACCCAGGAGGAACTCGACCTGGGCAAGACCGGCTCGATGTGGGTGGTGATGGCGCGGAAGCCCGAATACCTCGGGCCGATCCCGAACGATGAACGCTGGAAGAAACTGGAAGGCCAGCCCGGCGCGCGGGTCTGGACGGATGACTACTCGAATCTGCTCAGCGTGCTGAAGTGGAGGTAATGTCCGAGCTGGAGTTCGGTCAGGTTCGGCGGTTGGCGGCGCAACAGCCAGTTTACCGCGAAGCGGTAGGGAAATCAGGCCGCTGCGCCTCGCCCGCCAGGGGCGAGGAGCTTCCGGGGCAGACTCGCACCCATCAGCGCGACCGCTTCGCGGGCAGGCTGAAGAAGACCGCGTTGAAGAACAACCGCTGTAGCTGCGGGGAAAAGGCTCGGTAGGTCGGATCGTCGGCGAAGGCGACCACGTGGCCGCGCCCCAGCGACCGATACATCACGTAGGGCTTCCCCGACATCAGTTGCAAGGTTTCCGGCCAGCAATAGCCGCTGACCAGCGCATCCTTGTCGGCGAACGTGACGAGGTTCCTGCCCTCGTGTTCCTTCAAGGGGACGAACAGGCGGTTGCCGTTGTAGGGCAGCACCGTGTCCTTGCTGAGGCCCCAGGTGACGAAGTGGTCGTCATCGACGCGGGCTTTCAGGAACGCTCCGGGCACCGGTACCGGCAAGCGCTTCTCGCGTTCCTCCTGGTCCTCCCGTTTCTCCGAGGTCGCGGGCGGGTTCGGCTTGGCATCCGCGCTGGGCCGGGGTTCGAGCTTGCTGGGCAGCAGCTTCACCTTCTCGCCGGTGGCCCACTCGGCCGCGCCGCCGACGAGGATCAGCGTGCCGCCCTCGTGGACCCAGTCCTTCAGCCGTCGGACCACGTCCTCGCTGGGCGCGTGCGCGCCCTTGTAGTTGCCGTGTGGCAGCACGGCCACATCGAACTTGTACCAGTCCATCGCGGGCAAGTGGCGGCCGGCGACGCGCGTCACCGGGTAACGCCAGACCTGGTCGAAGGCATACCACGCATGGCCAACGCCATAGCTGGCCGGCCGATCCACCGTGAGCAGGACGCGCGGCGGGCGCACCCAGTGGACGTAGGGCCCACCCAGTCCGGCCCCTTCATCCACGAAGGCGTTGTCCACGGCATGGACGGTCAGACCGTGGGCCTTGACCGCGCCGGCGACGGCGTCGTGCAAGCTTTCTGGATTATCCGCGACACGCAAGAGCAGCGAGCCGCGCGGGAAGGCCACCCCGTTGATCTTCGTCGGCTCGGAAAAGACCTGCACGCGCAGCCCCTGGGAAAGCCACTGGGCCAGCGCCGGCAGCACGGCGTCGTCATCGCCGGCCAGGACGTAGCCGATGCGCGGCCGCTGGCCGACGATGGCCCCCGGCGCCGGCTCGCCGCGAAACGGTTCGCCAGGCAGCGGCGCGGCGGCCGACGTGAGGCACGGTACGTCGAAGGCCAGCGGCAGCGACCAGGCCGTCACATCGTAGAACTCATCGGGCAAGCCGCGCTTCACGCGGTCCTCCTGCCGTTTGATGTAGTCCGCCGCCATCGGTTGATGCCGTTCCAGCAGCGTCAGCGCCAGCCGGGATGCGGGCTGATTCAACGGCACGATGAAGGTGTTCGCCGGGATGGTGTACTCGCGAGCGGTCTGGCCGACAATCTCGGCGGCCTGGGTCTTGCCGCTCGCGGTGGTGCGGCGCACCTCGATGCCGTTGCGCTGAAGCAGCCGCGCCAGGTC
>JAEUIF010000224.1 GCA_016795185.1 Planctomycetia bacterium
CGCTGCAACGGTAAGCACGCGGGCGCAGTCGCGTACCCGTTTAGGCGAGCGGCGGGCGTCAGCCCGCTGTTGTAAAGGTCAGCGACCGACGCCAGGAACAGCGGGCTCACGCCCGCCGCTCGCCTCGACAAGGGAAGTTGATCGACGCAAGGAACGGAGGACCGAGCATGTTCGCGGCTGTCATTCATCGCCTGGCCCAGCATCCGTGTCTGCGGCGCGGCCTGGCCTGCTCGTTGTCCGCCCTGGCCCTGGCGCTGCCGGCCTGCGACAGCACCGGCAACTTCACCCTCGGCGGCTACACGACGACGCCAAACTACGACGACCACATTCGCACCGTCTACGTGCCGATCTTCGAGAACCGCACCTTCCGCAAGGACCTGGAATTCGACCTGACGCGCGCCGTGATTCGCGAGATCGAGGCCAAGACGCCGTTCAAGGTCGTGTCCGATTGCGACAAGGCCGACACTGAGCTGATCGGCACCATCATCGCGGGCAACAAGCTGCTGCTGAACCGCAACCAGCTCAACGAAGTGCGCGAGGCGGAAACTACTCTGATGGTCAGCATCCTCTGGCGCGACCGCCGCACGGGCGAGATCCTGTCGGGCGGCGGCCCGCGTCCGGGCGACCCGCTGCTCGCGCCGGTGGCGCAGATGCCGGCCATGCCGGGCATGCCGTCCGCCGAGGTGCCGCTCGTGCAACCGCCCACGCCGCCGCAAGCCGTGGCCCAGCCGGCCGCGGGCGAAGGCGTGCCGGTGGAAGCGGTGCCCGGGCATCCAGCGCCAGGCTGCACGCCGCCCGTGCCGGCGCTGGTGTCGGGGCGCGCGACGTTCATCCCGGAACTCGGCGGCTCGCTGACCACCTCGTACCAGGCCACGATCAACCGCTTGGCCGTGCAGATCGTTTCCATGATGGAAACGCCCTGGTAGCCCGGCCGCTATGAAACCGATGCCGCAGCACCGCCCGTCGCGAACCTCACCCGTTCGCGGCGGGCGGGCTCTTTTTCCTGGGTCCGCCACTCCGCCACTTTGCCACGCGGAGAATTTGGCGGACCCAGCGGTTGGCAGACTTGATCGGACTTGTTCCCAGGCCCCCTTCGTAGCACGCAGTCCGAAACGACTGACGGCTGAAAGCTGATAGCTGATCGCTATTCTTGCCAGCTATAATACTTCCCATGCCAGGAAACTCCTTCGGCGAACTGTTTCGCGTCACCACGGCGGGCGTCAGCCACGGGCCGGGGTACGTCGTCATCATCGACGGCTGCCCGCCGGGGTTGCCGCTGAGCGAGGACGACTTGCTGCCCGACTTGCGCCGCCGCCGGCCGGGGCAGTCGAAGATCGTCACGCAGCGCAAGGAGGAAGACCTGCCGGAAATCTGGTCCGGCGTCTTCGACGGCAAGACCGACGGCACCTCCATCGGCATTGTTTTCCGCAACACCGATCAGCGTAGCCACGATTACGGCGACATCAAGGACAAGTACCGGCCCGGTCATGCCGACTTCACCTTCGATGCCAAGTATGGCTTCCGCGATTATCGCGGCGGCGGGCGCTCCAGCGCCCGGGAGACCGTCTGCCGGGTGGCTGCTGCTGCTATCGCCAAAAAGCTGCTGGCTCGCCACGGCATCCGCGTGCTGGGCTGGGTCCAGCAAGTCGGCGATGTGCGCGCCGAAATTCCCGATCCGGCCGCCGTCACGCTGGAGCAGGTGGAAGCCAATATCGTTCGCTGCCCGGACCCCGTCGCGGCGGAAAAGATGATCGAGTTGATCGACTCCGTGCGCAAGGATCAGGATTCCATCGGCGGTATTAGCGAACTGGTGGCGACGGGTGTGCCGCCGGGCCTGGGCGAGCCGGTCTTCGACAAGCTCAAGGCAGACCTGGCGAAAGCCATGCTGTCGCTGCCCGCGGTGACGGCCTTCGAGTACGGCGCGGGCTTCGCCGTGGCGACCATGCGCGGCAGCCAGAACAACGATATCTTCATCCCGAAACCCGGCGCGAGCGGCACGCCGCGCATCGGCACCGAGACCAACCGGCACGGCGGCATGCTGGGCGGTATCTCCAGCGGCGAGCCGATCATTTGTCGAGTGGCGATCAAGCCCACGAGCAGCCTGTCCCGGCCGCAGCGCACGGTGACTCGCCAGGGCGAACCGACGGAAATCGCCACCAGGGGCCGGCACGATCCCTGTCTGTTGCCGCGCTTCGTGCCGATGGGCGAAGCGATGCTGGCGCTGGTCCTGGTCGATCACTGGCTACGCTGGCGGGCACAATGCGGCGTCGTGTAGCCCCGGTCTCGCCCCTTGGCAGGACCGCCAACTTGACTTAGACTTGAGTGAACTCCCTCACCGGCAGGGGAACGCTGCTCTCCCCGAACCCCGAACCGCTGTCGCCATTCCGTCCGACCCATTCCGGAGGCCAGGGTGGCTGATGAACCGCAACGGCAGGTTTCGCCGGCAGGCAAGGACAGCGAGCTGCACTTTCGCGCCCTGATCGAGCACAGCTTCGACGGCATCACCTTGCTGACGGCGACGGGCGACATTCTGTACGCCAGCCCGTCCGCGCTGCGCATTTCCGGCCATACGGCCGAGGAACTGGTGGGCCGCTCGGTCTTCGACCTGATCCATCCCGACGACCTGCCGGTGGTCCAGGCCACCTTCACCCGCCTGCTGCACACGCCGGGCGGCAGCACCACGGTGCAGGCGCGCTGCCGGCATAAGGACGGCTCCTGGCGCTGGATCGAGAACACCGGCACCAACCTGCTCGACCAACCGCACGTCCGCGCCATCGTCAGCAACTACCGGGACATCACCGCGCAGAAGCAAGCCGAGCAGGCATTGCAGCAGAGCGAGGAGCGCTACCGGCATCTGTTCGAGAGCAGCCCGCACCCGATGCTGGTCTACGAGTGGGAGACGCAGCGCTTCCTGGCGGTCAACGACGCGGCGGTACGTCACTATGGCTACACGCGCGGGGAATGGCTCCAGCTGACGGTCTTCGACATCAATCCCGTCGAGGATGAAGCCCGGCTGCGGGAAGTGTTCCGTGGTCCGGCGGTGGACGGTCGGGTCGGCCTCTGGCGGCACCGCAAGAAGGATGGTTCGATCATCGACGTGGAGATTCGCGGCCACTGGATCGCGCTGGACGGCCGCCGCGTCCGCTTCGTGCTGGCCCTCGATGTGACCGAACGGCTGCGGGCCGAGGCGGCGGTGCGGGCCAGCGAGGCCAAGTACCGCTCGCTGATCGAGAACCTGGAACTGCAAGTCTTCCTGAAGGACCGCGCCGGCCGCTACGCCGCCGCCAACCAGCGCTTCTGCCGGGCGCTCGAACGCGCGGAGACCGAGGTGGTCGGCCGTACCGACGCCGAGTTGTTCCCGGCGGACCAGGCCGAAAAGTTTCGCGCCGAGGAACTGGCGGTGGTGGCATCCGGGCAACGGCGCGAGGCCGAGATGCTGCTGCGCATCGAGGGACAGCAGCGCACCTTCCGCGTGGTGCGTTCGCCGGTGCGCGACGAGCGCGGCGCGGTCGGCGGCGTGCTCGGCATCTGCTGGGACGTGAGCGAGCAGCGCGTCCTCGAAGCTCAGTTGCGGCAGGCGCAGAAGATGGAAGCCATCGGCATGCTCGCCGGCGGCGTCGCTCACGATTTCAACAACTTGCTGGCCGTGATCGTCGGCAACATCGCCCTGGCGCTGGGCAGCCTGCCGGAGAACCACGCCAGCCGCGACCTGTTGCTGACCGCCGAGCGCGCTGGCGTGCAGGCCGCCGACTTGACCAATCGCCTGCTCGGCTTTGCCCGGCAGACGATCCTGCGGCCGGTGCCGACGCAGCTGCAAAACTGCATGGAAGAGACGGTACGCATCCTGCGGCGCACCGTCGATCCACGCATTGCCCTGGAGGTGCGCTGCGCCGAGCACCTCTGGCTGGTGGAAGCTGACCCAGCGCAGATCAACCAGGTGCTGCTCAACCTGTGCCTGAACGCGCGCGACGCCATGCCGCAGGGCGGCCGGATCGCGCTCGAAGCGGCCAACGTCGTGCTCGACGCCGATTATCCGCGTCAACACGTCGAGGGCCGGGGCGGTGAGTTCGTCCGCCTGCGCATCGGCGACACCGGGCAGGGCATTCCGCCGGAGATTCGCAGTCGGATTTTCGAGCCGTTCTTCACCACCAAGGAACCGGGCAAGGGCACGGGCCTGGGCCTGGCGATGGTCTTCGGCATCATCAAGCAGCATCAGGGCTGGATCGACTTCACCAGCGAGGTCGGCGAGGGCACTTGCTTCGACATCTTCCTGCCCAGGCATGTGCCGTGGACGACGACGGACCAGGTGCCGTCCACCACGCGCCAGGCGCCGCGCGGCGGGCACGAAACCATCCTGCTCGCGGACGATGAGCCGATGATCCGCAAGCTGGGCAAGACCATCCTGGAACGCTACGGCTACCGCGTGCTGCTCGCGGAGGACGGCCTGGAAGCGGTTCAGCTGTACGAGCGCGAGCGCGAACGCATCGGCCTCGTGTTGCTCGACCTGACGATGCCGCGCCTGTCCGGGCACGACGCCTTGCAGCATCTACTGCAACTGGACCCGCTGGTGCGCGTGGTCTTCGCCAGCGGCTATTCGGCGGAGCATCTGGACCAGGCTTATCACAAACGGGTGATGGGCTTCATCAACAAGCCGTTCCGCCCCGAGCAGCTGGCGCAGGTGGTGCGCGAAGTGCTCGATCATCATGTTTGAGCGGTGCATAGAATGCCTGGTCGCAGGGTGGCACGTCCCTCGGTACTCCGAGGGCGTGCGAGCGACTTACCGGCCGCCGAGCGCGCAGCCATTGGCGGGTTCCGCACGCCCGCGGAGTACCGAGGGACGTGCCACCCTGCCGGAATGTTGTCCGAAAGCTCCTGGCGAATCAACGGACCTGACAACCCAGGCCGCCGGCTGGCATAATAGTCCCCACAGTCTTGCAGCGCGCAGGATCCACAGCGAGATCAGGCATGATCATCATCGACGTCCGGTGCCAATGCGGCAAGAAGTTCAGCGTCAACGAAGACCTGGTGGGGCAGACCATCACCTGCCTCCGCTGCGGGCGGGAAGTGCCGGTGCCGCTGCCAGCCGCGAAGCGCCCGGCCACGACTGAACCCGGCGCGGTCGCGGCAGCCGTCCCGGACGCGCCAGACGCGCCGG
Source organism: Planctomycetia bacterium (assembly GCA_016795185.1). GTDB lineage: Bacteria > Planctomycetota > Planctomycetia > Gemmatales > Gemmataceae > JAGVLI01. Next base: position 5,156 of record JAEUIF010000224.1, read on the forward strand.
TGGTCGGCTCCGCGCGCGATTCAATGTACTGGTTCTTCCTGCTCTTCTTCCTGCCGCTGGTCGTGTTGCTGGCGGAGCCGAATCCACCCACGATCAAGAAGCGCATCGAGCGCAGCGTCTCCCCCGAACAGTGGAAGGCGCTGGAGAAGAAGATCGAATCAGGCCGCTACACCATCGACCAGATTCTCGACGAGTTGCCCAACCGGCGGGCCAAGGGCGCGTTTCTGCCGCGCAATACCTTGCTGCACTGGGCGTTCGCCGCCGTCGCCGCCCTGGTCTTCTGGAGCCTGGGCACGGCTTGCTTCCAGCAGGGCGTCACGGAGCCGCGCTACCTGCTCTACGTCGGCCTGGCCACGGGCACGGTGGGCATCTGTCTGTTCCTCACGGCGCACCTCGTCCCGTTCCTGGCCATCTTCGTCGAACTGTGCATGGCGCAGGCGTCGAATCCCGACAGCGATTTCCTGGTCGTCTTCTCCGGCTTCACCTTCGGCGTCGGCATGCTGGAGGAGACCTGCAAGCTGCTGCCCTTGATCTGGTACTACTACCGACATCACACGATCAGCTGGCGGCTGGCCTGCCTGTGGGGCCTGGCTTCCGGCGCGGGCTTTGGCATCTCCGAGGGCATCCATTATTCCGAGATGCTGTACAACGGGCTCGAAGGGCCGACCATCTACATCGTGCGCTTCGCCTCGTGCGTGGCGTTGCATGCGATCTGGACGGGTTCGGCCGGCATCACGATGGCCAGCAATCCGGAACTCTGGCAAGAATGGCTGCGCGGCCATTACCAGCCGGAAACGTACAAGAGCGAGCACATCGAAGCGCGCATCGAACGCAAGGAAACCGCCTTCGTACAGTGGACGCTGCTGGCGATGGCCATCCTGCGCGTCATCGTGGTGCCGATGTTCCTGCACGGCCTGTACAACGCCGCGCTGACCCGCGAACTGCACCTGCTGGCCCTGCTGGCCGCGTCCGTTAGCTTCGCCTGGCTGGCCTGGCAGATCGAAAGCTGCCGCCGCGCCGAGCAACGGCCCAAGGCGGAGTTGGAGCCGGAGGCGGCGTGAGCGAGCATTACGAACCGTGAGGCGAAACCTGACCTTTTTCGTTCGCGCCGGTTTGCGGTGCCGCAGGCGGCTCGGATTCCACCACTTGGCGCGGGACAAGACGGTGCAACGGTTTGGTGCTCGCATACTGGCGCATCACTTCGAGCGGCGGATTCGGCAGGGTGATGGCCTTGGGCTTCGCCATTTCTTCTGAACCGTGGAGCCAGCCATTTCGACCGATCATCGCAGCCTCCTCAACCGAGTATCAGGGACGACCGTTGGACGAACTGAGCCAAAGAAACAAGCGGCGCTCACCGATCAGCTGTCCGCTCGCGAATGAGTTGTAGACGATACTCTCCCGCTTCCGGAAACAGCACGTTATTCTGAAAAAAGGCATGCTCCGACGTAGCCGTTGGGTCCGAGAAATGGATGACTGCATCACTTTCAAATATCGCCGGCCGTATTTCATCTGCGTCAACCAACCGTATCTTCATCGGCACCGTGCCGCTGCCATCCGTGAAGGCCAAGTAAACAATCAGCGCCGGCTGCATCCAGGGAAATACTGAACCAGCAAGGGACGAATACGTCCCAAGTATGGAAAACTTGCCGGTCGCCAGGTCGTGGTGAACATCATCCGCGAACAGCAGGGCAATCACATCGGGCAATTGAATCGTCGCCATCCGGCACTCCGGCGCAAAGTGCATGTGGGATCATTGAACCATACACGAGAATCGCACGGCTGGAAAGCCACTGGTGCTTCATCTGAGAATCAACCGAAGCGAGATTCGTTCCGTGCCGAGTCATCCTGCCCCCGCCGGGGTTCAACTTCGCGTTGCCGGCCTGCCAAAATCCGCTGGCAATGTCCGTCTGTTTGGATTAGTTTAACGTTCCAGTACGCCTGCCATCCGCTCGCCATCCTGCCGGGGAGAACGTCATGCGATCCGGTCCCACCAGCTGGCAACATCCGGTTCTCGACCGCCGTTCGGTGCTGCAAGCCGGTGCCGTTGGTTTACTGGGCCTGGGTATGAATCACGTCAGCGCGTTGCAGGCGCTGACCGCCAATGAGCGCGGCAAGAAGGCGCGGGCGCGTACGGTCATCTACATCTTCCTGTCCGGCGGTCTGTCGCAGCTGGATAGCTTCGACCTCAAGCCCGATGCTCCCGCCGAGATTCGCGGTGAATTCCGCTCCGTGGACACACAGACGCCGGGCATCCGCATCTGCGAGCACCTGCCGTTGCTGGCGCAGCGCAGCCGGCACTGGGCGCTGGTGCGTTCGTTGACGCACCCCTCGAACGCCCACTCCGAAGGGCATCAGATGATGCTCAGCGGCCGGACGGAACTGCCGCCCGGCTTCAACGCGAACATGCCGCGGCCTTCGGACTGGCCGTCGATCGCTTCCATTGCGGGCGCAGCCACCCGGGCGCGCCACAACCTGCCGCCCGCCGCCGTGCTGCCTGAAAAGCTGGTCCATAATACCGGGCGCGTCATTCCCGGCCAGTTCGCCGGCATGATGGGCAGCCGCCGCGAGCCGTGGTTCATCGAAGCCTCGCCCTTCGAGTCCAAGGCGTATGGCGCGTATCCCGAATACGAGTTCGATCACCAGGAACGGCCGCGCGAAATCAAACGCAAGAGCTTCGTGCTGCCGAACCTGTCGCTGCCCGAGGACGTGGCCGCGAAACGGCTCGGCGACCGACTGAGCATCCTCCAGCACATCGGCCGGCAGCAGCGGTCCCTCGACCGGCTGGCGCAGTTCGAGAGCTTTGACCGCTACCACCAGAGCGCGATTTCCCTGCTGACCGATGCCCGCGTGCGTCAAGCGTTCGACGTGCTGAACGCCGATGCCGCGGTGCTGGACCGTTACGGCCGCAATGCTTTCGGCTGGTCGCTGCTGATGGCGCGCCGGCTGGTCGAAGCGGGCGTCAACATGGTGCAGGTGAATCTCGGCAACAACGAAACCTGGGACACGCACGGCAACGCTTTCCCGCACCTGAAGGACAAGCTGTTCCCGCCGACCGACAAGGCCCTGTCCGCGCTGCTGGACGACCTGCACGACAGCGGCATGCTCGATGACACGCTGGTGGTGATGGGCGGTGAGTTCGGGCGCACGCCCAAACTCGACCCGCACCCCGCCTACAAGACGCCGGGCCGGCACCACTGGGGCGCGGTGCAGACCGTGTTCCTCGCGGGCGGCGGCATCAAGGGCGGCACGGTGGTTGGCGCTTCCGACAAGAACGGCGGCTACCCGGCCGACAACCCGCAGACCCCGGAGAATCTCGCAGCCACGATCTACCAATCGCTCGGCATCCCGAAGTCAGCGATGTGGCAGGACGCGCAGGACCGCCCGCACCACATCTACTGGGGCGAGCCGATTGCGGGCCTGTAGTCGATCAAGAACCGCCCGCCGCGAAGCGACGGCCCGAAGCTAGTCCGCCGCCAAGCAGACTAGCTTCGGGCCACGTTACTTTCACCCTGGAGAACCTCATGCGCACCTGGAGTCTGCTGTTCACCGTCTGCGTTGGCCTGGGCCTCATTGGCCCCGTCGCCGCGCAGCAACCGACGGCCAAGCTGGCCGACTACTTCCCACCGCCCGAATCGAAGGGTGGTTGGAGGACCTTGCTGCCCAAGAGTGGCCCGCCGGACGCCAAGCAGAAGGACGAGATCCGTACCGTGGCGGGCGTCGATTACGACAAGCTGCTGGCCGCCTGGGAGCACAACGCCGCCGCCGAGGGCGCGACCGGGTTGCTCGTCATCCGCAAGGGCCAGATTGTCGGCGAGTGGTACAAGGACTGCGACAAGGACAAGACCTTCAACATCTATTCCAGCTCGAAGGCGTACACCAGCCTGCTTTACGGACTGATCCTCGCTGATTTCGGCAACACACTACCGGGCGGCAAGAAGTTGACGCTCGACACCAAGGTCTGCAACGCGGACTGGCTGCCGGAGTCGCTGCCGTTGTCCGACCCGAAGAAGGCCGACATCACGGTGCGTCACCTGCTGAACATGGCGTCCGGCATCGGCGCGGAAGCGATGCCGATGGAAGCCCCGTTCGAGACGGCCCTGGGCAAGACCGAGAACTCGCCGTTCGCCAAGCTGAAGGGCGAGCCCGGCACGGTCTACAACTACAGTAACGCGGGCGTGGCCCATCTGGTGCTGGTCTTCCAGCGCGCAGCCGGCATGGACCTGTTCCCGTTCCTGAAGGAAAAGGTGTTGGTCCCGGTCGGCATGGAGAACATCACCTGGACGCCGCTGGGCGGCAATGGCAAGATCGGGCCATACAGTCAAGGATACAGTGGGATCATGACGACCCCGCGTGAGCATGCCCGCTTCTGCTACCTGGCGCTGCACAAGGGCACGTGGGCCGGCAAGCGCCTCGTCCCGGAGAAGTATTACGATTTCGCCTGGGAAGGCCAGAAGATCAAGCCGGACTACGGCGCGCAGTGGTGGTTGCAGCCGCGTCACAAGGACGCGCCGAAAGACCTGGTGCAGACCGCCGGGGCGCGCAACAACCACGGCTACGTGATTCCGAGCCTCGACTTGGTCTTCGTCCGCGTGGGCGACGGCAACAAGTATCCCAAGGAGTTCGAGCAGGAACTGGTTCGCAAGGTGCTGGCGGCCGTGGTGAAGTGACCGTCTCGCCGAAAAGCGCAAACAGCGCGGCGGCTCATCCGTTTCTGGTAGCCGGGGCCGGGTACGTGCCGGCCTGGGTTTCCGTGAGTCTGGTGAGGAATCAACATGCACCGTCTACGCGCGCTGTTCGGCGTCGTTGGCCTGGTACTCTGCCTGTCGCTGGTCGCCAGCGTCGGGGCCCAGCCGGGAGCAGCCGGCAAGAAAGGCCCGGCCAAGGCCAGTCCGGGCGCGGGCAAGGAGAAGGAGGACGACAAGGACAGCGGCCCGCCCAGCCAGATTCCGCCGGCCTCCGCCAAGGGCAAGAAACTGGCCGACTTCATCAAGGGCCAGCTGTCGAAGGGCGCGGACGGCGAATCGCTGTCCAAGGCCATCAACAAGGAACGCGCCAAGCTCGGTTTGACGGACGACGACAAGGACGACGAGAAATCCGCGCCGTCCAAGGGCAAGAAGGACTGAGGTCAAAGGCAGCCTGCCAACGAACGGGCCGGCCGGGGCGCAGTTAGCGCCGGCCGGCCCCGTCGGTTGTTGGGTAGGTGCAAGAGTGCACGGG
>JAEUIF010000275.1 GCA_016795185.1 Planctomycetia bacterium
CGTCTTCGGGCGGCAGGGGCGGTTGCGGCTGGCCGGTGTAGATGTAGTCCTCGTAGCCGGCGGCGTCGTAGAGGCGGTGCAGGATCGCTTGCAGGTCGAGACGGGCGTCCGGGTCGCCGGCACGCAGGGGGATCGGAATCGATGGCAATTGGTCGCGTAAACGCAGCGGCCAAATGCCGCCGCGCGGCCGTTCTTCGTAGCGGCTGACAAGCGCGTAATACTCACACGGGGGCAAATCATCGAGCGGCATGCGCGGCCCGCCCCGCAACAAATCGATCTCCACGAAATGAACCGGACTATTCAACAATTGACGTCGCTTCGCGACATATTGCTCTCGATCAGGACCAGAACGCTTGTTGCTGGGGCTAAGCAATTCGATGGCGGCGATCAGCTGGCGGTCGGCCCGGTCCCGAATCTCGACACAGGACTGTCGTTCGATATCAACCGCGATCGGAACGTTGACGTAGACTGGCGCCGGCGTGAGGACGGCAGCCGGAGCCGCGCTCGTTTCACGATGAATCCTGGAAACCGATAGATCGGGACGGCCGAGCAGCAACCGTTCACGGGCCGGCAGTTCGTGCAGGTAAACGTTTTCTTCGAGCTTCACAATGTACTTCGGACGGACCTGGGGGACCAGTACTTCTAGACAATGGGCGCAGAAGTGTTGGTGGAAATTCTGCCAGACGGATTCCTGCTCCAGATACGGATTCATCCCCGGAAACGGCGACGGCATGGGGCACCTCCAGACGGCTCCGAACTGAAGGACATTGTACCTCGGCAACCGCGCACGCCATACACGGCCCCTTGTCAGGCTCCGCGATCTTGCTTCAATTTCCAGGTAGACATTTCAGCAACCGAAGCGAAGCCGCACGCGGCGAGATGGCGATGGCCGAGCCCAAAACTCATTCCCCGGTCGCGCTGGTCGTGGCGGTTTTCAGCCGCCATCCCGAGGCATTCGCCTGGGGCCGGTCGCAGCTGGAGTCGCTCCACGGCCCCATCGCCCTGGCCAGCGTGGAATTTCCTTTCAGCCAAACCGACTACTACGAACGGTCGATGGGCGCGGACCTGCGCAAGCAGTTACTGGTGTTTCACGCATTGATCGCGCCAGACCGATTGCCGGACATCAAGCTGCGCACCAACGCGCTGGAGCGCGAAATCGCCGCTCAGAGCCAGTGGCCCGAAGCACGGCCGCTGAACCTCGATCCCGGCTTGCTGACCCTGGGCAAGTTCCAGCTGGCGACGGTCAAGGACCAGGCCCATCGCATCTATCTTCGCGACGGCATCTTCGCCGAGGTGACGCTGCGCTACGAGGCCGGGGCCTTCGTGCCCTGGCCGTGGACCTACGCCGACTATCGCCAGCCGTTGGTGCTGGACTTTCTGCAAGCGGCGCGCGATTGGTACTACCGCCGCATTCGCGAACCAGCGACAATATCCCCGCCGCCGCCGACATCGTCAGAATGAGTTCCATCCGTGCGAAATGGGTTGCAGCGAAGGAGCAGTGCCACGGAAACCACACATGCAGAACGGCCGGCGACTGCCGAGCAGGCCGCCACACCGCCGCTGTCCATTCCCGCTCCGGAGTTGCTGCGTCGGGCGCTGCTGGGCCTGGTGGCGGCGTTGCTGGTCGCTCGGCCGCTGCTGGGCGGCGCGGACTCCGGCCTGTTGCAACCCGATGCGGGCGTCGGCACCCTCTGGCTGGTGCTGCTCTGGCTGCTAGCGGCCGTCGCCTGGGCCGGCTGGCGCATCTGGACCGGGCAAACCGGCTGGCGGCGCGGCTTCGTCGAGCCCACCCTGCTGGCGTTGACCGTCCTCATCTTTCTTAGCGTGCCGGGCGGCGCTCGCCTGCGGCAAGCCGGCTGGCTCTTTGCCTGGGAATGGCTGGCCGTGTTCCTGGCCTTCATCATCGTTCGTCAGCTGCCGTGCTCCGAACGCGAAACCCGCAGCCTGCTGGCCGTGGTCCTGGCCACGGGCGTTGGCCTCGCGGCACAGTCGTTGTTGCAAGCTGCTTTGCCCATCGCGGCGACTTCAGTCGAACCCATCGTCGGCATGGTCCACGGGCTGCGGGCGACGAAGCCGGTCAACGCCGTCCCCTTCGGGGACGCGGCGACTTTCGCGGCCTATCTGGCCATGCTGCTGCCCGCGCTGGCTGTCGCCTGTTTTCTGGTGGGGCAAACCAAAGGCGGTCTGCCCTGGCGGCTGGCGCTCACCGGCGCTTGCCTGCTGTTGCCGTGCCTGGCACTGGGCCTCACCGGCTACTGGCAGGCCGTCGTCGCTCTGTTGCTGGCCAATCTGGTGCTGCTGGGAGCGGGCCGCAGTCATCTGCCGAAGTCGGCGCTGCAATTGGGTCTGGTGGTTTCAATTGGCGGCATCGCACTCGTACTGGGGTTGGCGGCCACGCGCGGCGACCTGGCAATCTGGTGGCGAAGCTGGCTGGAGAACCTGGCGATTTCCCGACAAGTTATCGAGGGCAACGCCGGCTATGGCGTTGGCCCGACTGCGTTCGACCGTCACTACACGGCGTTCTTGCCGGCTCCCAGCGCCCACCGCGCTGGAGCGCCCGCCAATTTCCTGCTCGAAGTGCTGGCGGGCTGCGGCTACTGGGTGCTGGGCATGCTCGTGGTGCTGCTGGCGGTCTACGTCTGGCGGGTCTGGCCGTCTTTGTGCGAGCCCTGGTCCGCGTCCGAGGAAGCCGAACCGCCCGCCCCACGCCCTAGCGGCCTGGCCTGGGAGTTCTACCTGGGCGGCACCCTGGGCCTGACCTTCGCCATCCTCGTGCAGCTGAGCGACGAAACTAGCCAACGGGAACTGGGCCTGAAGGCCGCGCCGCTGGCGCTGCGCTCCCTGGTCTGGCTGGCCGCGTTCTCCTTGCTGGAGAGCATCCCCTGGACGCCGCGCTGGCGCGCCGTCGCCCTGTTCGGCGGCCTGGCAGCCGGCTTGTTCTGCCTGTGCGTGACCGGCGGCTTCCTGAACCCCAGCTTCGCCCTGACCTTATGGGTGCTGGCCGCCCTGGCCCTCCAGGCGGCGACGCGCGACGTGGCGAAACCCTTGCCGGGCGGCCGGCTCGCGACGCTGGTGCCCGTCACTGTGCTGGCGCTGCTCTGGTGGACCTATTTGCTCGTGTTCGTCTACCCGATCGCGCGGGCCAGCAGCCTGGTCGCCGACGCCCGCCGCGCCTATCCCGAGTGGCGCAACGTCGAGGAGCCGCGCTGGCGACAGGCCATCGATCGCCGTCACCCATTGCGGGCACAGCACGAAGCGGCGCGCGCCGCTAGTGCGTTCTTGCAAGACCGCATCCTGAAACCGCTCGACGAAGCAGTGCAGCTGAACGCCGGCGGCATCGGGCCGCGCGCCGAGCTGGCCTACTGGTATGGGCGCTCCTGGGAAGTCTTCGCCTTGATGAGGGTGCCCGCCGACGAACCGCTGACGGTGCGCGAGGTGCGCGACGTGCAAAAAGCACAGGCCAACTTCGCCTTGCAACATCTCAGCTACGGCATCGAGCGCGTCGATCCGCCCGGCCATCTGCCGATCGGCCGCGAGTTCTATCGCGTCGGCTGGCGGTTGCGCTATCTCTTCGCCGAACAGCCGGGCATGTCGCCGGAGGACCGTCAGGACCAGTACCGCATGGCGGCCAACGGCCATCTGCGCCAGCTACTGCTTGGTGAGCCGATGTCGCCCGAATTGCACTTCCGCCTCGCCGACGCGCTGCACCGCGCCGACCCCAAGGACAACGTCGAGTGGCGCCAGGAAGCCGAGCGCGCCCTGGAGCTGGATCGGCAAGCCAGCGCGGGACCGCTGCGCCTGAGCGCTGCCCAGCGGCAGGAAATCGACGACTGGAGCTGGATGCCGTAGACCGTTCGCGCACTTTGGGGGAACAGACTCATGGCGAAAAAGAAAGCAAACACGCCGGCCGAGTCGCGGGCCGTCTCGCGTCGCAAGCCGGCTGCCAAACCGGCCAGGGCGGCGAAAGCCCCCAGCGGCGGCGAGATCTTCCAGGTCAAGGTCACGCTCGTTGACATCCGTCCGCGCATCTGGCGTCGGCTGCAAACCCGCGACTGTTCCCTGGCGAAGCTGCACGACCTGATTCAGACCGGCATGGGCTGGTCCGACGGCCACCTGCACGTCTTCGAGATCGAGGGCAAGGAGTACGGCCATCCGGAGCAGTGGCCCAAGGACGGCATGTTCGACGACGACAAACTCGACGAGCGCAAGGTGAAGTTGAGCACACTGGTCGGCAACGGCGTGAAGAAGTTTCGCTACGAATACGACCTGGGCGATTCCTGGCAGCACGCAATCCTGCTGGAGAAGACCTTGGCGGCCGAAAGCGGGGCCACGTACCCGCGCTGCGTCGCCGGCGAACGCGCCTGCCCGCCGGAGGATTGCGGCGGACCGTGGGGTTACTACAACCTGCTGGAAGCTATGCAAAACCCGACCACGCCGCGACACGAAGAACTTCTCGAATGGCTCGGCGGCGAGTTTGAACCCGAAGCATTCGATCTCGATGCGATCAATCAGGCACTGGCCAGGCTTCGTTAGCAGTTCACCGTCACCGTGAGGAACGGCCATGCTTTCGGTATTCTGTTCGCCAAGTCGCTACACCCAGGGCAAGAATGCTTCCGCCGCTTTGGGGCAGGAAATGAAGGGACTGGGCTTGCAGGGGCCGGTGCTGATCGTCGCCGGGCGTTCGGCGATCCGGTTGCTGGCCGACACCTGGAAGCAGTCGCTCGGCGAGGCGGGCCTGGCCTATGCCATTCACCCCTTCGGCGGCGAATGCTCGCTGCCGGAAATCGAACGGGCCAAAATGCTGGGCCGGCAGCAGCAGGCGCGTGTCGTCGTCGGGGCCGGCGGCGGCAAGGTGCTGGACGCCGCGCGCGCCGTGGCGGAAGACCTGGGCGTGCCGATCGTGAATTGCCCGACGGTCGCTTCGAGCGACGCGCCATGCAGCGCCCTGTCGGTGATCTATACCGAGGCCGGCACCTTCCAGGAGTACCGCATCTACCGCCGGAACCCCGACCTGGTGCTGGTCGATACCCAGGTCATCGCCCAGGGTCCGCCGCGCTTGCTGGCCGCCGGCATGGGCGACGCCCTGGCTACCTGGTTCGAGGCCAACACCTGCATGACCAGCGGCGCGCGGAACATGCGCGGCGGCGGTTCGACCCGCAGCGCGCTGGCCCTGGCTCGTCTCTGCTATGACACGCTGCTCGAAGACGGTGCGGCGGCCCTGCGCGCCGTGCAGCAACAGGTGGTGACGCCCGCCCTGGAACGCCTGGTCGAAGCGAACACGCTGCTTTCGGGATTGGGTTTTGAATCGTCGGGCCTGGCCGCCGCTCACGCGATTCACAACGGCTTGACGGTCGCACCGCCGACGCACGATTTTTATCACGGCGAGAAGGTGGCGTTCGGGCTGCTGGCGCAGCTGGTGCTGGAAGGGCAACCGCGCGCCCTGCTCGACCGGGTCTTCGCCTTCGCCACGGAAGTGGGGCTGCCCACCACGCTGGCGGACATCGGCCTGGCCAACCTGTCGCAAGACATGCTGCTGGAAATCGCCAAGCGGGCCACGGCCCAGGGCGAGACCATTCACAACGAACCCTTCACCGTGAGGCCCGACATGGTGGCCGACGCCATTCGCGCCGCCGATGCCGAGGGCCGTGCCCGCAAAGCGAGGTCTGCTGTACCGCACGGCTCGCGCGTTTCGTGAACGGATAAAGCACTGGGCAGCATGGTCCGCACAGCGGACCCTACGGCATTCTGTAGGGTCCGCTGTGCGGACCGTTCTAGGCGGTTGCAAACTACTCTACGAAACCGCCGCAGTCGCGGGCGGTTGCACCTGCGTCACGCCGATCATGCTGTCGCGCGTGACCAACTCGGCGAGTGCCGCTTCGTCCCAGTCTTCGGTGCCTGCCGGCCGTTCGGGCAACACCAGGTAGCGCATGTCAGCCGTGCTGTCGTGGACGCGCACCGTGACACCCGCCGGCAACGATGTGCCAAACTCCTGCAACACCGCGCGCGGTTCGCGCACCGCCCGCGAACGGTAGGCCCGGCTCTTGTACCAGTCCGGCGGAAAGCCGAGCACCGGCCGGGGATAGCAGCTGCAAAGCGTGCAGACAATGAGGTTGTGAACCGCTGGCGTGTTCTCCACGACCACCAGCTTGGTATGTTCCATGTCGATGCCGAGTTCCTTCACGGCGGCGGTGCCGTCGGCCAGCAGTCGTTGCTTGTACGCCGGATCGAGCCAGGCGCGGGCCACCACCTTGCCGCCCAGGACAGGCGTCTGCGTGTCGAACTTCTCGACCATGCGGCGCACATCGTCCGAGCCGAAGACCCCCTTGGCGATCAGCAGTTCGCGCACGGCGATTTCCAGCCGCTGGTGCTCCGTCAGCGGCGCATCGGAATCCGGCTGCGGCGGATGCCGGTGGGGATGCGGGTGGTCGTGGTCGTGATCGTGATGTTCGCTCATATCGATCTCCGCTGGTGCTGAAGGTTCGGAGCGACGCTCGTGCGAATACGAATGAGCGGTTGGGTCCGCCACTTGCCAGCGTGGCGGAGTGGCGGACCCAGCCGTTCCCAGGTCCGCCAGACTACCGGGTGGCAGAGTGGCGGACCTAGCCATTGCAAGTGGCAGAGTGGCGGACCTAGCCATTGCAAATTGTAGCTTCGAGGAGCGTTCAGGGCGTTGCGGTTTTTCTCGGAAACACCGGCGGCTCCAGCTGGCGCGCCCGCTGCAACTCCGGACGGATCAGCGCTTGAATCTCCGGCTGATGCAGATTGTCCCGCGTGATGACATACTCGCCGGTGCCGAGGTTCCGCTGCGTGCCGCCCGCGTTCACGTCGTCGCCTTTCAGGTAGCGTGCCAGCGTCCAGACGCCGAGATAGCCCATGCGGTACGGATCCTGAGCAATGACGCCGTCCAGGTCGCCGGCCTCGATGCCTTGCAGCAGCGGGTCGCTGGTATCGAAGCCCATCAGGCGGACCTGGCCGTTCAACCCCAGGCTGCGCAGCGTTTCGAGCATGCCGGACGCCGACGATTCGTTCGGCGCGAAAATGCCGTCGATCCGGTCGCGCAGGCGGTTGACCAGTGGCGCGGCCGCTTTCATGGCGCTGTCCTTGGTCGCGCTGGCGTACTGGTCCTTCGACAGCCAGACCGCTTGCGGGTCCAGTTGGTGCTCGCGAATGAAGTCGTTCACCTCGTCCTCGAAGCCCTGCTCGCGCCGTTCGGTGCTTTCGGAGCCGACCTGGTAGCGGAATAGCACCAGGCGCGGCACCGCTTTACCGTCCTTCTCCCGCAACACGCGCAACAGATGCCTGGCGGACAGTCGGCCGCCCTGATAGTTGTCCGTGGCCACGTACTTCAGGGCCAGTTCGGGCCGCGCGATGCCCGAATCGATGATGACCACCGGCACGCCCTGCTCCACGGCGCGCTGCACGGGGGCCGTCAGCGTCTGGCTATGCTGCGGGGCCAGCACGATGCCGGCGACCTGCGTGGACACATGCCGATCGACGATGCGAATCTGCGCCAGGGCGTCGCGCTCGCGCAGCGGTCCATCCCAGATGATGCGCGTCGGCGTGCCCTGCGCGGTCAGGTCGGCGGCGGCCTGCTCGGCCCCGCGCTGGATCGATTGCCAGAATTCGTGCGTCAGGCCCTTGGGGATAACGACGATGCGCAGAATGTCGTCCGGCGGAGCGCAACCGGCGAGGCCGAGCGATAACAGAGCGACCAACAGATGGGCCGGGCTCGGAGGGGAAAATTTCATCGCGGAATCGCTCGCAGCACCAGCGAAAGCGTGCCCTCGTTCTGGGCCTTGGTGATGTTCTCCGACTGTTCGGGCGTCAGTGCCAGCGTGACCAGCGTGACATTGCCGTTCTGGTCGAGAGCGAGCACCTGAACATCTTGAACGATGGTGGTCGTTTCGAGCCGACGTTCGGGGACCGCGCGTTGTTGCAGCACATCAACCTTGCTGCCAGGGGCGATGAAGCCGGCCTCCAGGTCCTGGCCGACCTTGATAGCGACGGCTCGGTAGCCCGCCGGCAACTCGACGACGAGCGGTTTTTCTTCGATCGCAGGACGCGCGACTGCCACCTCGGTGACGAAGTCGTGGTACGGGTCGTGGCGATACTTCATACGGTGAAACATGCTGGCGCCGACGATGCCGATGCCGGTCCCGACCAGCAGGCCAATGAACAAGGCGGCCACGACCAGCAACACCACTACTTTCGGGTTCATGGCATTCGTCCTTCCCGATGCGGCTCGGCCCCGCAGGCCCACGGAGTATACCATGCCTCGCGCGCCGGCTGCCCCGTTAATGTATGCAGGGAGCCCGCTGTCCGTTGAAGAGTCCTGTTGGAAACTCTGTTCGTAGTTCCGCCTTCAGGCGGCGAATCGTTCACCGCCGGAAGGCGGAATTTCGAGCGACGAACCGTCGGTGGGTCGCAGCAGCAGATAGCCGATGAGCAGGGCAGGCGCGGTCCACAAGTGGACAAGTTGTTCCGCCGGAAAGACCGCATTGAGCGTCAGGTCCGCCAGGTTCAACACCGCGTAGCTGACACCGGCGATCAGCCAGAGTCTGCGGTCGGCGCGCTGCGAGGTCCAGGCGGCCAGGGCGACCAGGGGCAGGATCAGGACGACCTGGTCGCCGAGCCAGCCGAAGGCCGCGGTCACATAGGAAACCAGTAGCAGGAAGGGCAGTTGTTCTTGCCAGTCCCATCGGCGGCGATGGTTCCACCAGTACGGCGCGAACCAGAGCAGGCCGAGCGCCGGCGGCAGAAAGTGCAACCAACGCTGTTCCGGAGCGAACAGCACGCGCAGCAAGGTGCCGAACGTCGTGGTGATCCAATCGACCGGCGGGCGCTCGGCCGTCGCTTGCCGATACTGCGCGATGACATTGGGATTCACCGCCGCCGCCACGCCCAGCAGCACCAGTCCACAGGCTGCCGCGCTCAGCAGCATCCGCCAGCGCCGTTCCTGGACGATCCAGCAGAGCCAGGCGGCCCAGACCAGGTAGACCAGGTGCGGCTTGATGCTGGAGAGCACCAGGAAGGCGCCAGCGGCCACGTCGCGGCGGCTGGCTTGCAGCAGCAAAAAGCCGGTCAGCCCGAGGAGCATGAAGGGTGCGATCTGCCCCATGCGTAGCACGACCAACGTTGGCGTGAAGCTCAGCGCCAGCAGCCAGGCCAGCCAGCGCTGCTCATCACGGCCGCCATAGAAGCGCCAGACCGCATCGGCGCAACCCACCGCCAGCAGGGCGTGCAGCAGCAGCCAGGCAAAGCGTCCCGCTGGATAGCTCAGCATGCCGAAGGGCATCACCAGCGTGAGCGTCCAGGGCGGGTTCCACATCATGATGGCGTAGTCCAGCGTACAGCCGACTTCCTGCTGCAACGGGAACAATTGCTGTGCGGAATACGGATCGCCGCCCGTCAGGTTGAGCCGGCCCGCCGACCAGTATTCGACGAAATCATCGACCGGGAACAACCGGGGATCGGCCAGGCGCGGCAGCTGCCAGAGCAGCAGGAGCAGCGCGACCACGGCAGCCGCGCCGACCAGCAGGCGGCGAAAGAGCGTCGGAGCGGGGGCCTCGGTCATAGTGCAATCTCAAGGGAGTTGTTGCTCAATAGATAGTCCTTCTGGGTGCCATGCCCACGGCTTTGCGTGGGCATGGGAGCCCTGAAAGCGTCCCATGCCCACGCAAAGCCGTGGGCATGGCACCCAAGCGTCCGATTGAGCAAGATGTCTGTTGCATCTGCCATATCGAACACCTTCGGTACGCAGCCGCGAGCGGCCAACTCAAATGATTCCCTGGGCGCGTAGCGTGTCGAGCTGAGCGTCATTCAGTCCCAGCACTTCGCGCAACACCTCGTCGGTGTGCTGCCCCAGGCTGGGCGGATGGCGCGGCGCGGGCAACGTTGTGCCGCCAATGTGAAACGGCGAGCCGATCAAATCGACCGGCTGGCCTTGCGGGTCGCGCACCGTTACCCGCAGGCCACGCTCGGCCGCCTGTGGTTCGGCGAACAGGCGGGCATAATCCCAGACCGGCGCGAAGGGGACTTCGGCCGCCGTCAGCAGTCGTTCCCAGTCCGCCGTCGCGCGCGTGCGCATCAGTGCTTCCAGTTGTGGCACCAGTAATTGCCGATTTTCTACGCGCAGGGCATTGGTCGTGTAGCGTGCGTCCGCTCCCAAATCCGCGCGGCCAGCGGCCTGGCAGAACTTCTGCCACTGGCCGTCGTTGCCCACGCACAGGCCCAGCCAGCCGTCGGCGGTGGCGAAGAGCTGATAGGGCACGATTTGCAAATGTGCGTTGCCCTGGCGCGGCGGCACCTGTCCCGTCACCAGGAACGCCTGCGCCAGATTGACCTGGCTGGCGACGGCGCAATCGAGGAGCGACAGATCGATGGCATAGCCGTGCCCCGACTGGCCGCGTGCATGCAGACAGGCCAGGATGGCAATGGCGGCGTGCAAGCCGGTCAGCACATCCGCAACGGCCACACCCACCTTGAACGGTGGGCCTTCCACGGGGCCGGTGACATCCATCAAGCCGCTCATGCCCTGCGCGGCGTAGTCGTAGCCGGGTTGGTCGGCCAGCGGCCCGGTGCGGCCGAATCCGGAAATGGAACAGACGATGAGACGCGGATTGACTTCAAGTAGCTTTTGAGGCGACAGGCCGAGCTTGGCGGCGCTGGAGGCGCGAAAGTTCTCCAGCAGCACATCACTCTTGCGGGCCAGGGCGTGGAGCAGGTTGACGCCGTCGGGCCGGGACAGGTCGAGCGACAGGCCGCGCTTGTTGCGGTTGCAGGAGAGAAAGTAGGCGCTGAACGCGCCGTGAAACGGCGGCCCCCAGCCGCGCGTGTCGTCGCCGCCGCCGGGGCGTTCGAGCTTGAGCACGTCCGCGCCCAGGTCGCCCAGCACCTGGCCGCACAACGGCCCGGCCAGCACGCGCGACGCATCCAGGACGCGAACGCCCGCCAGGGGCGCGTGGGGATCGGTTGGCATGAGTTCGGCACCTGCCGGGAATGGCTGACGGCGACGAACCTCATTCTATGCGGCTGGAGCGTGCGCCGCCGCAGGCGGAGTTTCAAACGACCACGGTGTAGCCGTAGAAATTCGCCGCCACCTGTGCCCAGGTCAATTGCTGGGCATAACCCCAGGCGTTCCAGGTGTTGAAGGTTTGCGTGGCGGCATTGTAGCCCGTGACGACGTACACGTGATTCTGCACGATGCCGGACGCCGTCGTGTTTTTCGAGTCGAGCCAGACCATACGGCCCGACTGCACGGCGGTGGCGATGGCGTTCAGTGTGGTGGTCGAATTGAAGATGTCCGTGTAACGCGCCTGGCGGTTGATGATCTGCGGCACCACCGAGCCTTCCCAGCCGCCGCGCAGCGATTCGTAGTTATTGGCGATGAAGCCCGGCCGGCTCCAGCCGGATTCGGCCAGTTGCGCGTAGGCTTTCTCATACAAGGCGACCCAGAGCTTGACGGTGGTATCGCTGGCCTTCCTGCCCTTGCTGGCGAAGTAGAGGGTCCCATCCGTCTTGGTCGGCAGGAAGCGGTCCACGGTGACGTAGTCTGCCTTGCCGTTGTTGAAGAAACGCACCGTGTAGGTGCCGTCGCCGTTGTCGATGAAGCTGTCGCGGATGGACTGCGGCGAACGGAAGGCGACCTCGGACAGCGTGGCCAGGAAATAACAGTCGCTCACCTGGCCCTGCACCACGTCGGCGTAGGCCGGTCCCGTGCCGAACAGCGTGCCGGCCGCGCGGGTGTAGGCCACGCCCGTCGCCACGAACAGCGGCCGGTCGAGGCCGAGGAACCACTTGCCGACCAGGTTGTCCAGGTGCTGGGTGGTGCTGCCGGCGCGCAGGTTGCCCAGCGCCGCGCCCTGGAAGCGGGCGTTGGCCGGATCCCCGTTGACCACCTTGCTGGCCAGATTCTGCACGTAGCCTGGCATTCCCAGATAGGTGGCATTCGCGACCAGCGTCTTCAGATCGGCCAGTTCCGTGGCGCTGACTCCACCCGTCTTGACGGTCTGGAACACGGCCAGCATGTCGGCACGGCTGAAGGTGCGATCAGCGGCCAGCGAGCGGGCCAGGGCCGTGATCGCCGGATCGTCGAACTTGTCGGTGAACCAAT
>JAEUIF010000280.1 GCA_016795185.1 Planctomycetia bacterium
TTCGCTGGCTTGGGGGCAGTCTCGAAACGGAGTTTCGAGCAGTGGGTTCCCAAACAGGAGTTTGGGAACCAGGATTCGGAAGTTGCGCTCATGGCGCGGCGATCAGTAGAGTAGTTTGTAACCGGCTGTAGCGGTCCGCACAGCGGAACCAACGGGAGTCGTGTAGGGTCCGCTGTTCGGAACGCAGGGCCCACGGCGACACCCGAATGCGAACTACTTGAACACGCTTCAGTTCGTGGTTTCCGCCACGGCACTGCGCGGTCGCCGGTCGATCAAGCAGAACAGCAGGGCGCCCGACAGCGCGAACAGGCCAGCGCCCAGGCAAGCGATCGGCAGAATCAACTTGAACGACCGGGGAAAAAACTCCGGATCGGCGGGATACTTGTCTTCGTCGCCAATCGGCGACGCAATCGAGCCATGCTCGGCGAAGAAGGCATCGTAGAAGTGCGGATCGGCGATGGATGCTCCCTCGCGGATGCGTCGAGCCTCATAATCTTGATAGGCTTTCTGGTACGCCTGGCCTTTTTGCAGGTGCCGCTCGAAGCTCGGCCGCAGCTGCGGCACATCTTCCGGGGACATGCGGCCTTCGATGAACTTTTGCCGCGCCCGGCAGTGCTCCTTGAACTTTTCTCCCAGGCCATCGCCGAGGCGGTAGGCGCGTTCGTAAGCGTTCCAGGCAGTGTACTGCTGCCCCACGCGCAGCATGGTTTCCGCCAGCGCGATCGCGAAGAAGGGATTCGGCCCGCCGCCCAACCGCCACATGCCGATGATGCCCAGGGTCGGCTCGTCGAACGGCACCGGCGATTGGTGCCTGGTCTTGACGGCATCGGTCCAGCCCGGTTCCGCGCCCACCCTCGCGATGAATTCGCGATAGCGCGCCCGCTGCGCATCCACGTCGCCGCCCTCCTCGTTCTTGAGGAACTCGTGCGCCTGCCGACCCATGTGCGACCAGCCAGGACGGCGGGTACGGGCCGCTCCCAAAACTTCGTCCCCCAGCAACGGGAGCGAATTACCCACCATGTCGTACTTCAGCACCAGATCGGGATTGTCGAGCCAGGCGATGAGGTACTCCAGAATGACGGCCTGCCAGATTTCTCGCCCGAAATGCGACTGAGGGTTGATGTTGATGGCTTCGTGAATCAGGCCCACGCCTTCGGTCAGGCGGGCCTTGGCTTGCGCCTTGTCGGCGAAGCCTTCGTGAATCTGCTGGAGAATGATAAACGTGCCCAGGTTGGCGTAAGTCGAATAGACCTGTGGTCTGGGCAGCGCGAGTTCCTGTTGTTGCTTGAGCTTCCGGCGCATCAGCGCCACCGATTGATCGTGCTGCCCGAGCAGGTCCAGCCCAGCAGCCAGGTCATCCACCAGCTCGAAGTAGCGAGCGGTCGGTTTGCCGTCGCCCTGCTTCATTCGCGCTTCTTCTTGATCGAGAGCGGCGCGCGCGATGCGGTTGCGTTCCTCGTAGTAAGCCGGACCGTGCTTGGCGAAGCGCTCGGTGACGACGTCGTGAACCATCGCGAAGCGCAGACTGGCCACGCCGGGATACTTCGGGACGTGATGGGGCAGCGGGTAAGTCTTGGTCGCTTCGGGGCGTTCGAGTCGCGAGCCGGCGATCGCGCCGGCGATCGCGCCCACCGCGGCCAGGAACAACACGACCAGCAATTGCAAAGGACGGGAACGAAAGATCGACATGATTCCACGCGGCCGGCGCGCAGCGCCGGCCCCTCCCTGCTGGCTCCGGAACTCCACAGACTGATGCTGGGCCAGAAACAGCCCGTGACGGGATGGCTGCTCAACGGCACTTCAAGGCGAGCGGCGGGCGGCAGCCGCCGGTCGGGGCGAGCCCAGGCGGGCGGGTGCAAAAGCGGGCTTACGCCCCCGGCACGCCCAC
>JAEUIF010000296.1 GCA_016795185.1 Planctomycetia bacterium
CGGGAGAGGGGTTGGGGGTGAGGGGGAACGGCCCGAAGACGCGCAACTTAACCCCTCACCCCCAACCCCTCTCCCGCCAGGGGCGAGGGGCAACTCGGACAGAGTCAAACTCCCGCATATCACACTTCCGGCGGGGCGTTCGGTCAAGAGCTTTTTCGTTCGTCGATCTGTTCCAGGGCGGCGAAGGGCGTGCCCTCGACGTATTCCAGGAACGCGCCGCCGCCGGTGGAGACGTGCGTCAGCTTGCCGGCCAGGCCGAATTCCTCGACCGCCTCAGCCGTCTCGCCGCCGCCGACGATGGTCACGCCCTTCGACGCCGCCAGCGCCTCGGCGATGGTTTTCGTGCCCCGGCTGTACGGCTCATCCTCGAACTTGCCCAGCGGGCCGTTCCAGACCACGGTGGCGGCTTTCGCGATTTCCGCTTGATAGGCCGCGATGGTCTTCGGCCCGATATCGACGCCGGCCCAGCCGTCGGGGATGTCGCCCTCGACGACCTTCGCTCCCTGCGGCTGGTCGAGCTTCTCGACGACGAGGTGATCGACCGGCAGCATGATCTTGCCGCCGCCCAGGGCAAGCAGTTCGCGCGCCACGTCGAGCTTATCGGCCTCGCACTTCGAGCCGCCAATCCCCCTGCCCTGCCCCTTCATGAAGGTGTAGCTCATCGCCCCGCCGATCAGCACCCGATCGACCAGCGACAGCAACTTCTTGATGAAGGCGATCTTGTCGGAGACCTTGGCCCCACCCAGGATGCTGACGACCGGCCGGGGCGGGCTTGACAGCAACTGGCCGAGAATGTCGAGTTCCTTGGCCACCAGCTTGCCGACCGCGCGCGGCTTACCAGCCATCAGCTTCGGCACCGCGAACATGGAAGCGTCCTGGCGATGGCAGGTGCCGAAAGCGTCGTTGACGTAGACATCGCCCAACTTCGCCAGCTCGGCGGCGAACTTTTCATCCCCCTTCTGCTCGCGCGGGTCGAAACGGACGTTTTCCAGCAGCAACACTTCGCCCGGTTGCAAGTGCTCGACGCCAGCCTCGGCCTGCGGCCCAACCACTTCGTTCACCTTCACGACCTTGCGTCCGGGCAACAGTTCGGCCAGCCGGTCGGCGACCTTGTCCATCTTGAAGGCGGCATCCTTCTTCGGATCGCCCTTGGGACGCCCGAGGTGGCTCATCAGGATGACCTTCGCGCCGGCCTTTAGCAGGTGTTCGATGGTCGGCAGCGCGGCCTGAATGCGCCGGTCGTTGCTGATGTTGCCCGCCTCGTCCTGGGGCACGTTGAAATCGACGCGCACCAGCACGCGCTGGTTGTGCAGGTCGGTCAGGTCGTTGATGGTTTGTTTCATGACGATGTCGATATTGTTTAGCCGCAAGCCGAAAGACGAGCGCTCCGTCCGCAGCGCTCGCCTTTCGGCTCGCGGCTAAACGACCTCGCGGCTAAGCCGTTTACTTGTCCTTGCCGATCATGTACTTCAGCAGATCGACCGTCCGGTTGGAGTAGCCCCATTCGTTGTCGTACCACGACACCAGCTTGAAGAACTGCTCGCTGATCTCCGGGTTCTTCAGCGTGGCGTCGGCGTCGAAGATGCTCGACGCCGGATCGTGAATGAAGTCGCTGGAAACGACCTCGTCCTCGGTGTAATTCAGGACACCCTTCAGATAGGTCTCGCTGGCCTTCTTCATGGCCGCGCAAATTTCCTTGAGGTTGGTCTTCTTCGTGGTTCGCACGTTGAGATCGACCACGGACACCGTGGCCGTCGGCACGCGGAACGACATGCCTGTCAGCTTGCCCTTCACTTCCGGGCAGACCAAGCCGACCGCCTTGGCGGCGCCGGTGCCCGACGGGATGATGTTGATCGCCGCCGCCCGGCCGCCCTTCCAGTCCTTCTTCGATGGGCCGTCGTTGGTCTTCTGCGTGGCGGTGTAGCTGTGGACCGTCGTCATCAGCCCTTCTTCCACGCCGAAGCCTTCCTTGAGCAGCACGTGGACCAGCGGGGCCAGGCAGTTCGTCGTGCAGCTGGCGTTCGAGACGATGTGATGCTTGCCGCCGTCGTACTTCTCATGGTTGACGCCCATGACGACGGTGATGTCCTCGCCCTTCGCCGGGGCCGAGATGATGACCTTGCGCGCGCCGGCGGTGATGTGGCCCTTCGCCTTTTCGGCATCGGTGAACAGGCCGGTCGATTCGATGACGTACTCGACGCCGAGTTGCTTCCACGGCAGCGCCGCCGGTCCTTCCTTGACCGCCAGGCACTTGATCTTGTGGCCGTTGACCACCAGGGTGTCGTCCTCCGCCGCGCCGGCGGATTTCTCGCTGCTGACCGTTCCCTGAAAGCGGCCCTGGCTCGAATCGTATTTCACGAGGTAAGCGAGATTATCGGCCGGGACCAGGTCGTTGACGGCGACCACGTCGAGCGTTTTGCCGAGCAGACCCTGTTCGACCAGGGCGCGGAAGACCAACCGGCCAATCCGGCCGAAACCATTGATGCCAACTTTCACGGCAGCCATCGGAAGCTCTCCTCGCGCTCGGCGTGCGGCATTCGCTCGGGCCTCGGAACAGCGCTGGCCCGTCCGACCCGATAGCCGAACCCCATCATATTGAATACGATTTAAGTTATGATTTCACGGGCCGACGGTCGAGAGGCGGCCGTTGAATAGCGGGACGCCGTGGGCTAGCGGCCTCCCATGCCAAGCCGAACAGCTGAGAGTTTGTTCCGGGATTCGAGTTCGTAGTTCCGCCTTCAGGCGGTCGAGCGACTCGCCG
>JAEUIF010000350.1 GCA_016795185.1 Planctomycetia bacterium
ACCGTGATGACGTCGTTGCCGGCAGTGCCGTTGACGACCAGGGCGAAGGTTCCAACGGTCTGCGGGTCGGCCAGCAGCTGCGCCGTGCCGAAGGCCGGCGTGATGGCGATACTCGCCGTGGCGCTCAGCGCTCCGCCGCTGCCCGTGTTGCCCTGATCGTCCACGGTCAAGGTGACAGTGTCGGCCAGCGAGGTGTTCGCCGGTCCGCGATAGCTCAGACTCGCCAGCGCACTGTTGATGTCCGCCCCGGCGCCGATGAACGTCATCTGGGCATCGCCGTCGCCGTCGCCTTCGGTGAAGGTCAAGCCGGCAACGCCTCCCAGCGTGAGCGTGCCGATGCCTGCGGTGAGCGTAACCTGCACGCTGCCCGCGTCCACATCCGCGACCGAGACCCCATTCAGCGCGGTCGCCCCATTGACGACCAAGGTAACGGCGGCCGGTGCGCTGGCCTGCGGTGCATCGTTGACGGCCGTGACCGCGAAGCTGACCTGGCCCACATCCGTGAGCGGCGTGGTCGGGTCGTCATCCTGGATGAGGTACTCGAAGCGGGCCGTACCATTGAAGTGCGCGGTGGGATGGAAGACGACGTTCGTGCCCTGAATCTCCACCGTGCCGCCGACGGCATTCTGTACCCCGACGATGGTCAGGAGCTGATAGCCTTCGTTCGCCGGGCCGGTGGCGTCGTTGGACAGCAGGCTGATGAAGGCGATGGTCCGATCTCCGGAATCCTCGTCGATTGCGGACAGCACGTCATCGCTAGCCAATGGCGCGTCGTTGATGCCATTCGTAATCTGGATCGTCAGTGAGGCAGTGGCATCCGGTGTGCCGCCCACGGTCGTATCATCGACCGCCACGGTCACGGTCAGCTGGGTCTGTGAACCCAGGTCCAGGCTGACGCCTTGCCTGAGATAGAGCACGCCGCCATCTAGCTCAAAGCTGGCCGCGTCCGCGCCGGACAGGCTCAGCGCATTGCTACCCAGTCCATCGTCGGCGACGACCACATCCGCGACCTTGATGCGGCTGGAAGTATCCGCGGTTTCCGACAGATGGCGCACGGTATTTTGCAGCAATACGGTCGGCGCATCATTGATCGCCTGGACATCGATGGTGAACGAACCGGGCGTCGTCGCGCTGCCGTCGCTCAGCGAGATGGACACCGTCGTCTGGCCCGAGAAGTCCGTCGCCGGGGTGAACGTCAGGCCGGCGAGCAAGTTGTTCAGGACGGCCGCGCTGCCCGTGCGGCTCAGCACCGCGCCCGATTGCCCGCCCAGGGTCAACTGGCCGCTGCCGACGCTCAGGCTGATGGTCAGCGCATCACCGTCCACATCGGCCACCGCGACGCCCGCGATGCTCCGTGCCGTGTCTTCCAGCGTGTTCTGACTGCCCGGCACGGTCAACTGCGGTGCATCGTTCGCCGGGGTGATCGTCACGGTCAACTGCCGGCTGACGCTGTTCGCGCCATCGCTGACGACCACGGAGATCGTCGCCGCGCCGGCGGTGTTGGCCGTGGGCGCGAATTCGAGGAAGGGCAGCAGCAGGTCGAGCGCATCCGGTGCGCCGCTCACCGTCAGGACCGCGCTGTTCAGACCGCTCACGGTCAGTCCCGGGACCGACGGCGCGCCCGCCTGGAAGCGAAGCGTGCCTTGCGTGGTCGTCAGCCGCACCGTCACCGAGGCGGAATCCTCATCGTCCACCGCGATGCCGGTGATGGCCAGCGCCGTGTCCTCCGGCGTGCTCGCGCTGCCGGGCACCGTCAGCGTCGGCGGATCGGATGAGGCCGCCACCGTCACCGTGCCGCTGATGGTTTCGGACAGGCTGCCGTCGTCGATGGACAGCGTCGGCGTCGCCGTGCCGCTGAAGGCATCGGCAGGCCGGAAGATCAAACCTGCCAGCACGACGTTCAGCGCGGCGGCGGTGCCCGTTTGCTCAAAGTGCTGATACGCGACGCCGCCGACCACCACCGCGCCCTTGATGGCAGCCACATCGATGGTCAGCGTCAGCGAGTCGCTGTCGAGGTCGGCGACGGTCAGGCCGCCCAGGTTCGCATCGGTTTCCTCGACCGCCGTCCAGCTGGCCTCGCCCGCGAAGTTCGGCTGGTCCTGGTGGAACCAGACCTGGCTGCCGTGGAAACCGACGGTCCAGAGGTCCAGGTCGCCGTCACCGTCCAGGTCGCCCAGGGCGCTGCGCTTCGATTCGCGCGCCTCGTCGAAGGTCGGCCCGGCGGAGAACGCGCCCGCGCCATCGTTCCAGAAGACTTCCTGCGTGCCGCCGTAGCCGAGCGTCAGCGCCAGCAGGTCGAGATCGCCGTCGCCGTCCAGGTCGCCCAAAACCACATCGTTGGCAGTGTGGGCGGTGATGAAAGTCTGGTTGGTGAAGGTGCCGTCGCCGTGGTTGAAGAGCAAGTGCTTGCTGGTCCCGGCGGCCACCGCCAGGTCGAGGTCGCCGTCACCGTCCAGGTCGCCCAGCGCAAAGTGCTTCGCGCCGTTGGCACTCGGCGCGCCGCCCCAGTCGAACTGGGCGAAGCCGTCGTTGGTCGCGCCGCGCAACTGGCCATCGGTGTCCACGACCACGGCCCACGGTATCCCGGTCCCCAGGAAATCAGCGGCGGCAATGTAACGCGAGGTATTGCCGAAGCCGGTGCCCTGGATCGCATCGGTCTGCGGCCGGTTCGAGAAGAAGCCGGTGCCGTCGTTCAGCCAGGCTTCCGTGCGGGTTCCACTCGAAATGTTCGCGATCAGGGCATCGAGGTCGCCGTCGCCGTCGAGGTCGGCGAAAGCCACGTCGCGCGGATTCGAGCCGCCGAAACCGCTATCGTTGGGGCTGACCAGTTGCTGATAGAGCACGAAGACGCCGGCCGTGCCACCCTGCGTGCCGCCCTGGTTGATGAGAATGCGGTTGTCCACGTAGGCGTCGAGGTCGCCGTCGTCGTCCAGGTCGGCCAGTGCCGCGGCCTGGTCGCCGTAGGTGAAGACCTGCCCGCTGTCGCTGAAGTTGCCGGCACCGTCGTTGAAGTACAGCGCATTGCCCACGAAGGCATCGAGGTCGCCATCCTGGTCCACGTCGCCCAGCGCCACGGCCGAGGTATTGCCGCCGAGGTCCGCGATGTCCTTGACGAACGTACCGGACCCGCCTTCGGCCCCCAGGCCGATGACCGTCGCATCCGCAGCGCTCTGCCGGGCGGCGTCGCGCGGCGGCAGCGCTGTCGTCACCGTGACCGCACTCGACAGCACGCCCTCCGCGGCGCGCAACGCAGCGCCCACCGTGCCCTGCACCACGTAGGTGATCGCAGCGCCCACCGGCAGCGTGATCGTGTCCATCAGACCGCCTGGCAGCGCGCCGACCGTGGCATTGGTCTGAATCGCGACAGCAGTTGTGCTGGTCGTGAAGTCGAACGCCTGGACTGCCGCCGGCGCGTCGCCGGCGTCGTTCATCACGTCGCCGACCTCGACGGCCGACAGCACGCGGTCGAAGACGCGCACGGCATCGAGGAAACCTTCCAGGCCGCGCGTGTGGCTCGCCTGGACCGTGCCGTCGCCGAAGATGTCGTAGGCCTCGGGGCTTTCGTTGCCCAGGTAGCCGAGTTGCGCGAAGGAACTCGCCAGTACGCCCGCTGTTGAAGTACCGCTGCCATCCAGCACGCCATCGACATAGACCTGCAACGCACCCGTGGCGGCATCGCGCGTCAGGACGATGTGATGCCAGGCACCGTCGTTGATGGCGGTGGCACTCTGTACCGAACCGTTTGCGGTCAGGCCAATCTTGCCGTTCTGATCGAGCCAGCCCCAGAGCTGATCGTCGCCCGTGGTGTAGGCCATGCCGGTGACGCCGGGGGCGCGATAAGCTTCGGCGTCGCCCACCTGCGTGGTGTTGATCCAGAACGCCAGGCTGGCCGAACCGCCGAGCGTCGCGCCCAGGTCCACGCCGGTGTCGAGCGGATCGTGATTGACGTGGCGGGGATACAGGCCCGCATAGGTGAAGTACTCGCTCGCCGGGTTGCGGAAGCTGGCACTACCCGCCGCGCTGCCGAGGTTGACGCCGCTGCCCGCGCTCGTCGTCACGCTGACCAGTTCCAGGTCCGTCAGGCCGGTGAACAGGTCGCGGACGATGGCATTCACCGCATCGCTGTCGCCAGTGTTCGTCACGGTGATCGTGTAGGTCAACTCGTCGCCTTCCCGCGCGAACGTCTGGCCATCGGTCTTGGTGACGGTCAGCCCCGCTTCGTAGATGTTGGCTACGTGGAGGGTGACCTGGGCCTCGTCGAAGTCAGCGGCGTTGGTCGGGTCGCTGAGGCGGACGGTCAGCGTGTAAGACTGCATGGTTTCGTAGTCGAGCGCTGTCGGATCGGCGATGGTGATGGCGCCGGTCGCGCTGTCGATGGTGAACACGCCCGCATCATTACCGGCCACGATGGTGAAGACATCGCTGGCTTCGTTGAAGGCGAGCACCGTGCCGACCGCGTCGCCGGTCAGGGCCGATTCCGCGACACTGAACACCTGGCCGTCGTACACATCAGCGGGTTCATCGACGTTGCGGACGTAGACGCGAATGTTGACGAAGCCCGTCTGTCCTTCGGTATCGACCACGGTGGCCTGGAAGCTGCCCGCGAAACGCGCGCCGCTCTGCACATCGGTTGTGCTGGCGGTCTCGAAGTCGAGCAACGCATTGTCGGCCATGAAGAACTGGATCGTGGCCGGATTGGCCGAGACGCTGAAGTACGCCGTGGTGGACCCGGCCAGCCCGAAGTTCAGGCGGTCGCCGCTCTCGAACTCCGGATCGATGACCACGCCGTTGACGAGCGAACCGAGCTGCGTGCCCACCGCCGCGTTCTCGTCGATGTAGAAGAGCGCGGTCAGCCCACCGTCCCAGCCGTTGCCGTGCGGCGGCTGGTTCAGGTCGGTCAGCTCGATGGTGATGGTCGCGGTATCGCTGACGCCGGCGCGATCGGTGACCTGCACGGTGAGCGCGACCGACTGAGCCGCCGGGTTCTCGTAGTCGAGCAGCGCGCCGTCCAGAACCGTGATGACGCCCGTCGCACTGACCGCGTACAGGCTCGACGCACTGAGCAGCGTGTAGGTGAACTCTTCGCCCAGATCGCCGTCGGTGGCGGCCAGCGTGCCGACCACGGTGCCCGTCGGCCGGTTCTCGACGATGGTAAAGGTTGCATCGTCCAGCACCGGGGCCTGGTTGATATTGGTGATGTGGACCGTGATGACTGCGGTATCGGTCTGGAATTCCTCATCGGTGACGCGCACGGTCACGGTGTAAAGCAGCGTATCGTTGGCGCTGACCTGCGCGGCATCCACGCGCAGCACGCCGGTCGCCGCATCCAGCGTGAAATAGTTCGTGGGGTTGCCGTCCAGTCCGCCGCCGACCGGATAGCGGTCGATGTCGATGATCTGATAGCTGAGCGAATCGCCGCGGATCAGGTCCGCGTCCAGGGCGGCCAGCGTGGTGACGACCTGGTTGGCCGCGCCGTTCTCGGCCACCGCCACGGTCAGATCGTTGAGCACGGGCGCGTTGGCATAAGCGAGTATCGTGAAGTTGGCCGCGATGAAGCCGGTCAACCCGGCGGCATCCGTCACCTGGATCAGCACCTGGCGGTTACCGTCGAGGTCGAAGAAGCTCGGATCGCTGCCGACATAGAGCTTCAGCGTTGCCGGATCGAAGACTATCTGGCCGGCAGTATCCTCGCCGTTGACCAGGTCGTAGGTGAAGCTATCGCCCGCATCCGGATCGCTGTGATACAGCGTGGCCAGGAACTCGCCCGCCGTGCGGTTCTCGTAGACGGTGAGCGGAATTGCCGTGGTGCCCGGCGCTTCGTTGACGTTGGTCAGCTGGATGGTGACCAGCGGCGTCTGGTTCAGCGTGTTCGTGTTGCCGTCGGCATCCGTGGCCTGGATGAGCAAGGTCAGCGTCGGTGTCGCCTCGAAGTTCAGCGCTGCCGTGGCGACGTTGATCTGGCCACTGGCATCAATGGCGAATTGCCCCTGGCCCGTGCCGCCGACGATGCTGTAGCTGACGATGCGGTCGCCCAGCGCCGCCTCCGGGTCCATGGCCAGCACCGTGCCCACCACGGTGCCAATCTCCACATTCTCGGCGACCGTCAGCGCCTGCCCGGCCGGCACGCTCGGCGCTTGCATCAGGTTGCCGACGGTGATGACCACCACGCCGGTATCGGTCAGGCCGGCTGCATCCGTGACCCGCACGGTCAGCGTGAAGATGGTCTTGCCGGCGGCGAAGAGCGTTTCGTAGTCGAGCAGCGCGCCGTCGGCCACGGTGATCTGGCCCGTGGCGGAGTTGACCGCGAAGACACCGTCGTCGTTGCCGGACAGCACGCTGTAGACGAGCGCATCGCCCGCGTCACCGTCGCTGGCCGCGACGCTGCCGACGACGGTCCCGGTCGGGTTGTGCTCGTAGATAGTCAGAGCTTGGGTGCCGGGCAGCACCGGGGCCGACTGATTCAGCCAGGCGAAATCGCTGAAGCCGTTGACGTAGGCGTCGAGGTCGCCATCGTTGTCGAGGTCGCCGAGGGCCACGGTCTGCGCGGTGTTCTGGGTGGCCAGCGCCTGCCCGCTGTTCGTGAAGACTCCGCTGCCGTCGTTGAGCCAGACCGTGCTGGCAACGTTCTGCTGGACGATGAAGGCATCGAGATCGCCGTCGAGGTCGAAGTCGCCGAAAGCCACGTCGCCCGTGGAGGTGAATCCGGCGAAGAAGCTGAACGCGCCCGCCCCGTTGTTCTTCCAGACGTTCAGTTGGCCGCTGTTCTCCAGCACCGCATCCGCGTCGCCGTCGCCGTCCACATCGGCGAAAGTCCGCAGGTTGCCCGTGCCGACGCTGGTGCGGGCATCGACCACGCCGCCCGTGCCGTCGTTGAAGACGATGGAGTTAGCCGCATCGTCGCCTTCGAGAACGAGGTCGAGGTCTTCATCGCCGTCGAGATCGACCGCGAAGACATCGTCGAAGCTCGCGAAGCTGGCCAGGCCGTCGTAGACGATGCGCTCGAAGACCAGGCCACCCTGGTTCTGCCAGGTCCA
>JAEUIF010000382.1 GCA_016795185.1 Planctomycetia bacterium
CGTGGTGCCATCGTCGATGGCGGTCAGCACCGTGCGGGCGCGGTCGGCGGCGGACGTACCCGTGGTGATGCCGGTGCGGGCGTCGAGCGGCGGCGTGAAGGGGGTGGCTTGCGGGTCGAGGTTGTGGCCGGGAATCGGGTCGAGGTGCAGCCGGTCGCAGATTTCCGGCGACATGGCCAGGCAGACCAGGCCACAGGCATGCCGGGTCATGAAGTTGACGGCTTCCGGCGTCACGCGGTCAGCGGCGACGACCAGGTCGCCTTCATTCTCGCGGTACTCATCATCGACGAGCACGATCATGCGGCCGGCGGCCAGTTCGGCCAGGGCTTCCTCGATGCTGCAAAAGCCTTCGTTGTTGTGTGTCATGTGCGGTGCATCCGTCGGTGCGGGCGAGCCATACCGTTAGTGTATGCACTCGCAGGCCGGCGGCGGGCGTTAGAGCACTTTGCAAACGGGTGCAGCACCCGGCGCCACGGTCCGCACAGCGGACCCTACGAAATCGCCGTAGGGTCCGCTGTGCGGACCGCTACAGCTCACGCCCGCCGCTCGCCTGAACCGAATGAGTTGAGAGAATTGCGCACCGTCACACCAGCCCACAGGCCATGAAGGGCCGCAGCACCAGCGAGGGTTCGGCCGGCGTCCACTGTTGCGGCTGGCCGAACTGCGACGGCACGAAGCGCGGTCGGGCGACCAGCCCTTCGTCGAGCAACTCGGCCAGGGTGGCGGCGTCGCCGACGGTGGCCTTGCCGCAGAACAGCATGGCTGCCCCGGCAGTATCGCCGCGCCGCAGCGCGGATCGGATGTGCCGCCAGACCAGCAGCAATCCCTTGAGGTAGCAGATGTCCTTCGTGAACGGCAGGCCGTCGGCCGGCAGCCCGCCGCGGAAAACGCGCATCGTTTGCTGATAGCTCTCGCGTTCCGGGCAGCCCCTTTCGAGAAAGAAGCGATAGACCACGCGGAAATCGGCCCCTGCTTCGGCCAACGCGACGGCTTCGACGCGGTTGGCGACGCGCCGCAGCCGGGCCGGGTGGGCGGCCTGCGTCACCAATTCGACCAGCACCGCCAGCCCTTCCTGGGTAATCGTCGAGGACGGCGGTCCCTTGCCGAGAAACGTGCAAACCGGCTGGGCTTGCCCGTTGAGCGTGGTTCCCAGATGCACCCAGCCTTCGTGGACTTCCAGGACGCGCAGATCGCGTTCGGTGAAAATCGCGTCGCCGCGCAGCTTGATGTAGTCGCAGCCGGCCGCCGCGTCGGCGACGATGCCGTCCGACAGGCGGACGCGCACCCGGCCCGGTTCCTGAAAATAGGTCCGCAGCCGGTCGGCCAGGATGCCCACCGCCTGGCGGGCGCCGATTTCGGGTTGTTCGTCGCTGGCCGCGTGCTGGCGGGCAAACTGGGCGGGCAGGTGGCGGGCCACGTCCAGCAGGGTCACGTCGCCTTCGCCGATGGTTTCGGTGGCGCTGCCGTAGAGTTGCTGGGAGAGTTCGCCGAAACGCCGGCTGCCCCGATGCTCCAGCATGTCGATGGCGGCGCGGTATTCGCGGCACATGCGGGTCAGGATGCGGCCGGCGGGATCTGCGGGGCCGAGCAACCGGCCGACTTCCGACTCGATTTCAGCGAATTCCGCGCGTTTCAGTTCGGTTGCGAAAGGCAGGGGCCGGTAGGAATCCGGGGTGATGCAGGGCAGCTCACGTCCGCGCGCGGCGAGGAATTGCTGCTCGACGACGTCCGTCCACTTGACGGCGTCGAGGATGCGAATGGGCCGCTGGGCTTCGACCAGCCGGTCGCTGAGAGTGCGGATGAGTGCCGCGCGTTGTGCCGCCGGCCGCTGCCAGCGGGGGCCGCCGTTGAGAATACCCATCGTGGGAGGATGTGCCTCGGGCGCGAATGCGCCCCTCAGGTTCCGGGTTCCGTCCAGCGCGGGGTGCAGTTTCATGGAAGCAGGTGGTCACCTTGTAGCGAAGGTCAGGAAGCAGGTCCAGAGCAAGGTAAAGCACGGCTCAGCCGGCAAACAGCAACGATTGCTCCCCTCGCCCCTTGCGGGAGAGGGGTTGGGGTGAGGGGTGCGACTTTCCGCACACTCGCCGGTAACCCCTCACCCCAACCCCTCTCCCGCAAGGGGCGAGGGGCTGCGGGTCGATGCTTACCGCTGCAACAAACGATCCAGCGATCTCAGGCCCAGCTCGACCACTTGGGCCGCTGGGGTTTGCCAGAAGGTCGGGTTCATCAATTCCAGGGAGACCCAGCCATCGTAACCGATGGTGTGCAGGCGATCCAGAATCGGGCCGAGGCGAAAATCGCCCTCGCCGGGAAGGACGCGGTCGGCGTCGCCGGCCAACTCGCGCGGCGTGCCGGCTAGGTCGGACACCTGCACGAAGGCGAGGTTGTCGCGGGTGAGCAGGGCCAGGTCGTCGAACTTGCTCGGCCCGGTGTAGTAGTGGAACACATCGAGGTTGACGCCCACGTTGCTTTCCCCGCACTGCTCGACCAGGGCGACGGCGGTTTCCAGGCAGCTGCAAAAGGTGCTGGAGCCGCGAAACTCCAGGGCGAGCCGCACGTCGTAGCCGGCCGCCCACTGGGCCGCCTGTTTCAAGGATAGCACACTCCGGGCCAGGTCGGTGTGTTGTATCTTCGCGGCGAAATCGGCGACGACCAGCAAGGTGCCGATGCCGAACTCCTGGCAGACGTCGAGCCGGCGGCGGAAGTGGTCGAAATGGGCCTGACGCTGCTCGCCCTGCGACAGCAGCAAGCCGCCCTGGTATGAAGCGGCGGCCAGCACGATTTGCTTGTCGGCTAGCAGTTGACGGGTGCTGGCGGCGGAGTGCGTTTCGAGGTGGGTTTCGAGCTTGGTCAGCCAAACTTCGACAGCCGGGCAGCCGGCCGAGGCATACGCGTCGATGTCCTCGGCAAACGTGCGTGGCATGCTGACGGCCTGGCTGATACACGGCTTCATGTGGTTATCATACGCAGCCGTGCCGTCGCGCGTGCGGGGCATTTCCGAGATCGGCGGCGGATTGTCGCAACGAGCAGGGCGGAATACCCAACACACGGTAACCTTGGGTACAATGTCCCTATGGCACCAGCACTCGCCCGGAGGGGAGATGAGCGAAGTCCGACCGCTGCACCGCATTTTCGGTCTGTCCTGGATCGATTTCTTCGAGGGCACCTCGATCAGCGTCGAGACCGAACTCGACCTGTCGCTCAAGCTACAGTTTCTGGACCTCGTGCTGATACGCAAGGGACCGGAACCGTTGCCGCGCCCGCTGCCCGACGGCTTCGAGGAACTGGCGGCGCATAACCTGGTGACCTTCAAGTCGCACCAGGAAGCGCTCGACTGCTGGGCCTTGCAGGAGTTGGTCGGCCACTACGTCAACTACCGCAAGCAGGCCAGTCCGTCGGTGAACGACCTGCTGCCCGAAGCGGATTTTCGCCTGTTCGCGGTCTGTGCCCGGTATCCGCTCAATCTGGCGCAGCAGGTCGCAATGACAGCGGTGCGCGACGGCGTCTACGACGTTCAGGGATTCGGGCTGCGGGTCCGGGTGATCGTGGCGCACCAGCTGCCGTTGCAAACGCACAACGCCATGCTGCACCTGTTCAGCGCCCGCGAAGAGTTACTGCGTTACGGCCGAGAAAACTACCGGCCGCAGTCGCCGGAAACCAGCACGCTGCTCTACGAGCTGTTCAAGACCTATAACGAGGACGCCACCATGCCCGACAAACTGAAGGAGTTCGTGCGCGAGAGCATCGACAAGCTGCTGGCGACCCTGCCGCCGGAGAAACGTCTTCAGGGCTTGACGGCGAAAGAGCGACTGGAGGGCCTACCGGCGGAGGACGTCCTGCGCGCGTTGCCTGCCGAAACCGTAGAGGCATTCGCCCGGAAGCTTAAAGCGAATGGCGACTCCTCGAAGCCGGAATGACAGGCAGTTCTCCGTCAGCATTCCCATGACCGGAGACCACGGTGACCATTTCATCGCGGACGCCGGAAGGCACACCCAACCGTTGCCCGCTCTGCGGACAGGCGGTATGCATCGAGCCGTCGCAGCCGTTTGGCGACGCTCCCTGTCCTGCCTGCGGTTCCTTGCTCTGGTTCGTGACCACCGACGCCGGGCAGCGTTTCTTCGATCCGGAGGCCGGCGACCTGCTCGAACGACTGGCCGAGCGGCTGGGCGTCGATCCGCAGGCGCTGCGCGAAAAGGGACCGGACGGCATCGGTGTGGATTCGCTCGACCTGGCCGAAGTGATCATGGAACTGGAAGAAGAGATGGGCGATGATCTCTCCGGGTGACTTTGCTGCGAGGGATCGGCGCGAACTTCCCGCTATCGGCCGCGATCTATACTGATGAGCCTCGCTTCAGCGGCGGGCTGAAACGAGCGCGTCGGACTCATTTCCCTTCCACCGAGGGCTTGTCGCATGGCCCGGCAGCATCACTACTTGTTTGCTTACATGGCCCTGCCCGACTTCGCATTTCGCGACGCCAGCCGGTTCCTCATGCCGGGGCTGGGGCAGGCGCTGGTGGCGGCGATCTGGGAATTCGCCGGGGAGAACTCGGACGAACGGCTGCCGGCGGACGGTCTGGAGATGAGTGTCGAGCCGTTGTCGTCGGGGTTGTCCGCGGCCGTCGTGCAGCTGCCGGCCCCGGCGGAAGCGCCCGAAGCGTACTTCGCCGCCATCGTCCCGGATCGGGACGGCAACACGCACTACTTCACGCTCGAACGCAGCGTGTCACTGGACGGCAGCGAGGAGATACCGACCGTGCTCGGCGGCGTGGATTTACGGAACGGGTTTAGCCACTCGAACTACGGCGAGGGGCCGCCTCCGGAACGGCGGGCCTTCGTGGCGGCGCTGGAGCGGTTACTGCACCGGCCGACGGTGTGAACCGCAGCGCGGGCACTTCATGAATAGCTGACAGCTAATCAGCTGTCAGCTGGTCCTTGCGCTCAGGCCACGCGCCAGATGGTGGGTCTGGCGCGGCGGCGATAGGCATAGGCTTGCAGGCAGTCGGCCTGGTTGCTCCAGACGGTCCAGCGCATCAGCAGGCTGCGCACCGAGCGGAGTTGCGCCAGGCGGACCAGCGGCCGGCCGTGAACGGGGTTCTCCGGCTGGGCGTTGACCGTGGCCAGCGTGCGCCGCATCCAGCCGGGCTGGCCGACCACGCGCACTTCGCGCACTTCCAGGCCGTGGGCGTGCAGCAAGCGGCGCAGCGTGGCCGGCGTGAAGTGCAGCAGGTGGTGCGGAATCTGCAAGCCCCACCAATCCAGGCCGAAGTAGCGGTAGCCCCAGCTGGCGATGTTCGGCACCGAGACCACCAGGCAACCGCCGGGCTTCAGTGCCTGCGCCGCCGCCTCGATGACCTCGTGCGGCCGGTGGACGTGCTCCAGCACCGCGCCCATCGTCACCACGTCGAAGCTGGCCGGCTTGACTTCCGGATGGGGCAGCGTGCCCGTCAGCGCGGGAATGCCAAAGCGTTCGCGCACCTGGCGGACAGTCTGGGCATTGAAATCCATGCCGACCACGTTCCAGCCCAGCTCGCGCATCTGTTGCAAGTACCAGCCGGAGCCGCAGCCGAAATCGAGCAGCCGGCCTTCGCCCTGGAAGGGCAGCGAGGTCAGCGCGTCCGGATCGGGACGCAGCCAGGGACCGGCGAGCTTGGCCAGCACTTTTTCGCGTTGGTTCTTCAAGCCGGGCTGGGTGC
>JAEUIF010000487.1 GCA_016795185.1 Planctomycetia bacterium
TGCCCTGCTGCGCGCCGGCGTCCACGTCGGTCACGGACGCGCCGAGCAGGCTGGCCACCGTGTCACCGGCCGAGTCCCGGTTGTTGACCTGGATCGGTGTGAAGACCGAAGTGCCCGCGCCCAGCACCGGGGCATCGTTGATGGCCACGATGTTGACCGTCGCGGTTTCGAGCGCCGTGCTGAAGGCCGTGATCCCGCCGTTGACCGAGGCGTTGCCGGTGCCGCCCGCCGTGCCGCTGGTACGGTCCCAGGCGCGGAAGGTGATGGTCGCCTGGCCGTTGAAGTCCTTCGCCGGTACGAAGCGGATGCGGTCGGTGTCACGCAGCAAGCGGGCGACGCCGTCGCTGGGCGCGCCGAAGTTGATCCAGGTGCTGCCGCCGTTGGTCGAATACTGCCAGGTGCCCGTGCCCGTCACGCCCGTGACCGCGATGCCCCGCAGGGCGCTGGTGTCCACGTCGGTCACGGAGGTCCCGAGCAGAGTGCTGATGACCACGCCTGCCGGATTGGTCGTATCCTCGTTGATGCTGGGCAAGGTCGGCGTGCCGGCATTGTTCAGCACCGGGGCGTCGTTGACCGGCGCGATGTTGATGCCGAGTGTCTTGGTCGCCGTACTGAAGGCCGTGCTGCCGCCGCGCGAACTGGTCTGGGACAGGTCGGCCGTGCCTTCCGCCGTGCCGCTGGACTGGTCCCAGGCGCGGTAAGTAATGCTCGCCGTGCCCGACGCATCCGCCGTCGGCGCGAAACGCAGCTGGTAGGTATCCGGCAGCAGCAGCGCCGACGAGGCCGACACCGCGCCGAAGTTGACGAAGGTGACGCCGTCCGCCGAGTATTGCCAGTTGCCGGCGCTGGTGCCGCCCGTGCCGATGACGGCGATACCCTTGGCGGGGCCAGTGGGGTCGGTGACCTCGGTATCGACCAGGGTCGAGATCAGGGTCGCGGCGCTGGCCGTGTCCTCGACGGTGCCGGGCAGCGTCGGGTTCGCGGCGGCGTTCAGGACCGGGGCCAGGTTGGGGGCCGGCGAACCATCATCGAAGTTGACGATGCCCGCGGCACGGCCGGAAACGAAGTCGATGGCGATGTTGTCGCTGCCCAGGGTGACGACGGCCGTGCTGGTGCCGCTGAAACTGCCGCCGCTGACCTGGATCGTCACTTCGCCCGTGCCCGACACCGGAATGGACCAACCGCCGGCTGCGTTGTAGACGAGCGGACCCAGCACGGTCACGCCCGCGCCCGGTGTAATCTGAATGTTGGCGTTGTTGATGCCTTCGCCGAGTTCGTAGCGGGTATCAAGGTCGCCGCCGTAGACCACGCCGGTGAGGAACTTCGACGGCAAGCCGGTGTCGCGAACGGCGGTGTGGATGGCCCAGTAATCTTCAAAGAAGGGGCTCCGGAAGATCGAAGCATGGCCGACGCCGATCTCCCGGTGCGACGCGGCGAAATCACTCATCGCCAGCAACTGGATGCGATGGCCCAGCGAGGGCGTGTCCGCGTCGATAATCAGCTGATTGAGCGCCTGGTTGGCCGTCGCCGTCGGGCTGGTGGGGAAACCACCGCCGAAGGCGATGGATTCGATGTTGTTGGCGACTGTGGGGTAGAACGCGGGCAGCACGTAGCCCGCGTTCCGCGCCATCTGGTTCGGCGACAGTCCTTCCGGCGTGAAATGGCTGAAGTAGTTCCGCGTCGCCATATCGACCGCGTGAAACTCGGTGGAATCAAAGAGGGCGTTGTTGACCGCCAGCGGCGGCCGGGCGGCGACGCCGGAGAGGTCCACCGGCAGGTTCTGTTCGATCTGATACGCCAGCGGGTTGCTCCGCGCGCGGTTGAGTTCGTAGACGAACAGCTGCTCCTCGGCGGCAACGGCCGGCACCACGCGGTCTTCCAGTTGCTCGCAGCGGGGTCGAAAACTCTGAGCCGGGGCGGGTTGACGACCTTGCCGTTTCCGGGAAGCCGGGCGGACGCTGCTGGGTTGCCAGAACCACTTCCAGGCCGGAGTCAGCAGGGTCCACATGGTGCGCCTTGCGGTGATGAGGAAGGCGAAGGTGCCGTCCGACGGCGGTGTGGGCTGGCACTACAGCAACCATAACGTGCGGTTGGTCCAAGTGTGACAACTTTCGCGGGTTTTACCTCCCCAAAAGGCAGCAGACTGGAGATGAAATGGGGCCCCAGAGTGAGGTTGGAGCAGAATTGCGGCCTGGGCATACAGCAATACATGAAATACACCGATAAGCACCTGCTGGGTCCGCCACACTCCTGCG
>JAEUIF010000513.1 GCA_016795185.1 Planctomycetia bacterium
ATGTGGCGCGTCAGCAGCAGAACGCGAAGGACGTCGGCCACGACGAGCATCGGGACTCGTTGCCGGAACGGCCCGTAGGGTGCTGCGCACAACGAGTCCCGACCCCTTTTCCCACCGGCTCCCCAGGCGGCCAAATCGTACAACAAATGGTA
Source organism: Planctomycetia bacterium (assembly GCA_016795185.1). Taxonomy (GTDB): domain Bacteria; phylum Planctomycetota; class Planctomycetia; order Gemmatales; family Gemmataceae; genus JAGVLI01. Next base: position 153 of record JAEUIF010000513.1, read on the forward strand.
TCGCTTCATTATACGCGCAAGAGGAATAACCGATGGCCTGGACCTGGTTGCTGCTCGCGGGATTGCTCGAGATCGCCTGGGCCATTGGGCTAAAGTACACTGAGGGCTTTACCCGCCTCTGGCCGAGCGTCGCCACCATCATCCTGATGATCGCCAGCTTCTATTGCCTGGCGGTGGCGGTGCGCACTCTACCCCTCGGCACGAGTTATGCCATCTGGACAGGCATCGGCGCGGTGGGTACCAGCGTCTTCGGCATGGTGCGGTTTGCCGAGGGTACGTCGCCCGTAAGGCTGATCTGTCTGGCGCTCGTGATCGCGGGCATCGTCGGGTTAAAGCTGACTTCGGAGGATTAGAGCATCGCGCGACTGGCTGTGGCAATCCGCACGGCGGACCCCACGAGAATTCCGTCCCGTAGTTTGGGTACTCCCATGCTCCAGCACGCCTTCAAGGAATGGGCAATAATCTGCCGGGCGCTGGCCGAAGGCCGGCAAGCGGTCATTCTGCGCAAGGGCGGGGTCGCCGAAGTCGGTAACGTCTTCCAGCCCGACCACAGCCGATTCTGGCTCTACCCCACTTTCGCGCATCAACAGGAGCAGGGCGTCAAGCCGGCCGGCGAAACCTTGCTGCGCGCCGCGGGGCAGGACAAGCCCGGTCAGGGCCTGGTGCGCTTCACGCATTTCGTCGAGGTGCCCGGCGTCTACCAGGTCGGCAACCTGGACGACGCCCTGGCACTGGACGCCTTGCACCTGTGGACGCCCGCGACCGTACGGCAGCGTTTCGAGTATCGTCAGCCCGGCTTGTACGTGCTGCCGGCGCGCGTCTGGCGCGCGGCTCAGGCGTTCGAGCTAATCGAGACGCCAGCCTACGCCGGCTGCAAGAGTTGGGTCGAGCTGGAACAGGGCTTGCCGACTGAGGGCGCGACACCCGTGCTGGACGACGTGGCCTTCCGTGAAGTGGTCCGTCAAATCGAAGCGATCCTGAACCCGACGGCGCTGGCCTAAACGTAACTGACCGTCCAACTTACCGGCCGACCATCGCGGTACGGCATGACGCCGTGAAACTGCCGCTCATCCGCCGCAAAGACCAGCGGCAGGAAATGGCGGTCTCCCTCCCAGAGCGGCAAGTCGAGAACGCGGTCCACCTCGACCCAGACCAGGGTGCCTTCCGGGTTGTCAGTGGGCACGTCGCCGTGCCAGCGGTTGATGCGGAAGATGAAGCCGAACCAGTCCTCGCCCTGCTGGCCGAAGCCCGGCCAGCTGATCGTGCCGCGCAGTTTCAGCACGCCGCATTCCAGGCCCGCTTCCTCGCGAATCTCGCGCCGCATACCGGCGACCACGTCCTCCCCCGCTTCGAGCTTGCCGCCGAGCCCGTTGTACTTGCCCAGGTGGGCGTCGCCGGCGCGGCGGTGGCGGTGCACCAGCAGCACCTGCCGGCCGTCGGCCGACATGACGTATCCCAAGGTGGCCAGGATCGGCGTGTAAGGCATAACGTTTAGCCGCGAGCCTCAGACGAGCGCTTGCTCAGCCGCGTCCGAACATGCTCAGGTTCGTGTAAAGCTCCTGCTCGGCGTCCGCCTCCGGACACAGGAAGCCGGCCAGCGCCGCCGCCGTGGTTTCCGCTGCTTCGCGCGTGGCCAGCACCAGCGGCCGATAGGGCTGGCCCGGCACCCGGCCGCAGGCGATCAGGGGCAACGCATCCACTTCCACCCGCACGCACCAGCCGGTGCCATCGGTGAGCGGCACGATTTGCACCTGCCCCGGTGCGACGCCTTCCGCCCATTGCAGCAAGGCCCGCTGGAGTTTCTGTGCCTCCAGACCGGCGCTGAGGCGTTCGGCTTCGAGGAAGCTGCTGCCCCAGGTACCGTTTGCCTCGCGCCGCACCAGCACCAGGTCCACGTCGAGGGCGCGCGGCCGCAGCACGACCAGCGTGCGGTTCCCCGGCGGCACCAGGACGCCCAGGGCCCGCGGGCCGGCGCGGCTGCCGTTGACCGTGCGAAAGGGGGGCATCGTTGCATGGCTCCCGAACTGTACGAAATCCGCGTTATGCGTTATGTTAGCGTTTTCGCGTCTGCTGACAGTATCACCAGGAGAGCCGTCATGCTGACCTTCCGCGTCCTGCTGCCTGCCGCCTTGCTGCTGGCAGTCTATTGCGCCGGCTGGCACATCGTCACCGCCCAGGCCGTGCCCGATACCACCGAGAAAGCCAGGAAGTTCGTCGCCGCGCACGAAGCGAAGCTCCGGCCGCTGGAAATCGCCGCCGGCCTGGCCTGGTGGGAAGCCAACACCACCGGCTCCGAGGAAGCCTACGCCAAGAAGGAAGCCGCCCAGAACAAGATCGACGCCACCCTCGCCGACGCGAACGCCTTCAAGGAACTGAAGGCCATCCACGAAAAGAAGAAGGAGATCAAGGACGCAACCATCGCTCGCTGTATCGACGTACTCTACCTGACCTACCTGGAAAAGCAGGTCGATCCCAAGCTGCTCCAGCAGATGGTGGCCAAGGCCAACGCGGTCGAGAAGGCGTTCAACGTCTTCCGCGCGAAGGTGGACGGCAAGGAAATGGCCGACAGCGAGGTGCGGAAGGTCCTCAAGGAATCGAAGGACTCCGCCCGCCGGCAAGCGGTCTGGGAAGCCGCCAAGGAAGTCGGCAAGGTGGTGGAAGCTGACCTCAAGGAACTGGTCAAGCTGCGCAACGAAGCCGCCAAGCAACTCGGTTTCAAGAACTTCCACCAGATGATGCTGACGCTCAACGAGCAGAACACCGCAGACCTGATGAAACTGTTCGATGAGCTGGACGCCCTCACTCGCGAACCCTTCACTGCCGCGAAGGCGGAGATCGACCAGAAACTAGCCACGAATTGCGGCGTCAAGGTCGAGGACTTGCGGCCCTGGCACTATCACGACCCGTTCTTCCAGGAATCGCCGAACGTCTTTGCCGGCAGCCTGGATGCTCCCTACGCCAAGGCCGACATCCTCAAGCTCTGTCGGGAGTTCTACCAGGGCATCGGCCTGCCCATTGACGACGTGCTGGCCCGCAGCGACCTCTACGAGAAGAAGGGCAAAAGCCCGCATGCCTTCTGCACCGACATCGACCGCGACGGCGACGTGCGCGTGCTGGCCAACATCGTGGCCAACGAGTACTGGATGGGCACCATGCTCCACGAACTGGGCCACGCGGTCTATTCGAGCAAGAACATCCCGTCCACGCTGCCCTACACCCTGCGGGGCGAGGCGCACATCCTGGCGACGGAAGGCGTGGCCATGATGTTCGAGCGCTTCAGCAAGAGCCGCCGCTTCCTGACCAAGATGGGCGTCAACGTCGAGGACCAGGACTTTGATGCCACCGCCGCCAAGATGTTGCGCAATCAGTTACTGATCTTCTCGCGCTGGTGCCAGGTGATGCTGCGCTTCGAGAAGGCCATGTACGAGAACCCCGACCAGGATTTGAACAAGCTCTGGTGGGACCTGGTGGAGAAGTACCAGCAGGTGAAACGGCCGACGGGACGCAACTCCCCGGACTACGGCAGCAAAATTCACGTCGTCAGCGCGCCGGTCTACTACCACAACTACATGATGGGGCAGCTGTTCGCCTCGCAGGTCCACCACACCATCACCCGCGAAGTGCTGAAGGAGGACGACCCGGACAAGGCCATCTACGTGGGCAACAAGGACGTGGGGCAGTTCATGAAGAAGCGCGTCTTCGAGCCGGGCAAGATGCTGCCCTGGAATGAACTGACGAAGTACGCGACCGGCAAGGAACTGGAAGCCAAGGCGTTCGCCCAGGACTTCCGCGGCAAGTAGGCGACGTGGCGTTCAACGTTTAGCCGCGAGCCGGAGGCGAGCGCTGGGATGCAGCGCTCGCCTCGGGCTCGCGGCTAAACTTTTTGGTTTCGGCTCACAGCGTCTTGGCGATGGCGTCGTACCTCTTTTTGAAGTCCTTGTAGTCGGTGCCGCCCAGTTCCTTCGCCGTACCCTTCTCCGCCAGGTATTTGTCCAGCACGTCGGTCGCTTCCTTTTCTTTCGCTTCGGCCGCCGCGCAGGCGCCGCGCAGCTTTTGGGCCAGCGCCTCGAAGCCGTCGACCGCCTTGTTGTAGTTTTCCACGAAGATCTTGCGCGCGTTGGCGCTGATGCTGCTGGTCCCTTGCAAATTCTCGCCGTAGCCGAGCGCCAGGCCGACCGTACCGACAAAATCCGCGAGTTCCTTCAGCTGCTTTTCGATCGTGGTCTGCGTGGTCTTGTTGCGCGGCAGGCACTTCGCCTTCAGCGCGTCGGACACGCCCTGCTTGAACTTGATGAAGAACTTGGCCTGGCTGATGGCCTTGATGTTGGCCTCGCGCTGCTTGGCGTCCGCCAGTTCCTTCGTGAGTTCCGTCTTCAGCTTCTTGGCGTCCTCCGCGATTTTCTTCGGTTCTTTCAGCAATTGCTCCACGAGCTTGGCGAATTTCGCCGGCTCGGTCGATGAATACAGGCGGTCGAACTCTTCGAGCTTCAGTTTCGGCATGGGGCTGCTCCTCGCGGGAACTGGGGATTGCTTATTCTCTTCTGGCTGCTTTACGAAGGAGACGGACGGACGGTTCAGTCAGGAACTGGACTGCGCAACCTGCGTCGCCAGCTTGGCGATCTCATCGGGCAACGGCATCTGGCGGAAACGGTGAATGCCGGCAGACAATCCTTCCAGGCCGGCGTCCTCGATATGCAATTGGTCGGACACGGCCAGCAGGTACGGCTCCCGGATGTGTTCCTTGAGTCGTGCGAGGTGCTGCTCCACGCTGGCGCGCCGCCAGAAACCGAGCACTTCCAGGTAGACGGCCTTGCCCGTCGCACGCTGCACCAGGCGGAAGTCCGGCACCCAGAACGCATCGCCCAAGGATAGCACGTCGGTTTCTTCGATGAGGTCCCAGTCGGCGATTTTCTTGCGGAAAAGCTGCACGAACATGGCCAGTTCGGGCGGTGTGTAGCTGCCGACTTCCGGCAGGTGCGATACCAGGCCGTCGCGCGGCGACAGCTTGAAGGTCTTTTCCTTGCGGTCCGTGCCCCAGCGCACCTCGGCTTCCAGCTCGAAATCTCGGCACTGCAAAACCCAGGGCAGGAACAGCGCCAGCTGCAAGCCATATTTCTGCGTGGCGGTGAACAGGCTCAGCGGCCCGTCGACGTAGAGCCGGTTGGCGTCCGGGCCGACCTTCTTGAAATCGACGATGAGCCGATGGAACTTGGCGGCGCGGAGCAACTGCCGGTAGCGCTGCGGCGATTCCTTGCGGATGTCAATGGCCACGCCCGTGGCACGCAGCAGCACGGCCTGGGCCAGCGCCACGTTATAACGCTGCAAGAGACGTTCCGCCGAGATGTCGTCGAACTTGACCAGCCGCTGTTCGCTCTTGAGGTCGGCAAACAGGCCACGGTCCACCTCGTCGGCGGTCATCTTCAATTCGGCGGCGACCGCGCCCAGAATTTGGTCGCGATTGAAATGACTCTGTTTAGCCGCGAGCTGAAGGCGAGCGCTCGCGGCGTCCTCAGCACTCGCCTCCGGCTCGCGGCTAGCCCGAATCTCGGCGGCGCGCTTGAACACCAGTTCGCGCAATTCCTCCGGCGGGTGGCCGGAAACGACCTCGAACTCGCAGCGGTCTTCGAGCAGCTTGGCCAACCCCTGATGGATCAGCGTCTGCGGGTCGCTGCCGAAGGTTTCCTTGACGTCGTCCTCCAGTTCGCTGCGGCTGCGGCCTTCCTGGCCGCGAAAGAGCGTCAGCAGGCGTTCGGCGACTTCCTGCCATTCCGGAGCGCCGGCCTCGATGTAGGAGGGAATCAGCCGGTCGCGGGCGTGGCGGACGCGGACCATTCGGCCGGTGAGCATGCGAGGTGTACCAACGAATGCGATTGCTTGCCACGACGGCTGCAACGCTTTATTAGCCGCAGCGACAATCGGCAATGTAGGCCATCGGAATCCACTGGATGTCGGTCTTCCCGTCGGAGTAGCGCGTAAAGCAGCCGCATTGGTAAAGGAAACCTGGCGGGTCCTTGACGATCAAACTCAACAGGTCTTCCAATGACTCCGCCAGGGGCTCGGTCTGGAAATCATCATGATCGCAATAGAAAACTCGCCCCGCCCCAATGCCGCTCGGCTGAACGACGAAGTAGTTTCCCGAATGAGGAATCTCGCCGAAAACGACGCCCTTGTGAAACCACTCCGGCATGTCGTTCTCTTCAAAGCCCATCGCAATCATCGATTCGCGCATCTCTTTCGTGCGCACTTGCCATTCTGTCGCCTTGAAGAACTCAATTCCGGCTGCGTCGGACTTTTCGTCTTGATACAACATTACCCCGTCGTGACGTTGCACGAAGCGTCTCAGGGCCGGCGCGTCAGCGCTGCACGCCGTATCCACTGCGGCAATTGCCGTCATTGATCCTGCTTTGCCCACGACGTTTATCACGCGCGCCAGAAATCTTGGCTCTTCGGAAGGATCGCCGCAAGCAAAGCAGCGGAAGCCCGGAGCCGAATCGAGTAGGTGTGCATCGAATTGTTCGAGCGACATCAAACGCCTCGGGCGCTATATGATCTGGTAGGGTGCAGCTGCGCCTGACGGCTGGACGCAACCTACAAATTGCCAGCAAGCTACTTGCTAAAGTACTTCGACCCTTCCTTGAGCAGCTTGTCGAAACGCGACTCCGGCAGCACGAAGACGTCGCCCTTCAGCGCGCTGCTCTGCGCGGCGTAGCCCTTGTCGTTGCCCTCGCCGACCAGTGCGCCGAGCGTCAGCGTTAGCGGTTCTTTCTCACCGTCGAGCACGATTTCGATTTCCAGCTCGCGCGACTTCTCGTCGAGCTTGTGGTCCGCCTTGGGACCGGCCTTGAAGACCAGGAAGCGCGTGGCGGACAGTTTTGACAGGTCTTGCACCAGGTTTGCGACCTTGGTGGCGTCGAGGTTGAAGCCCTGCCAGTTCTTCTTGTCGGCCTCCTTGATTTCCCAGGTCTTCGGCTCGCCTTCCTTGGGCTCCTTGAATTCCAGGGGCAGCGTGGTCAGACGCTTCTCGGCCGCGATCCAGCCGGACAGTTTTAGCTCCTTGACCTTCTTCGGGTCGAAGGTAAAAATTTCCATGTTGGCCAGGTCCTTGGCCTTGAGCGGCTCGATGACCTCCGGCCGCACCACGAAGACCAGGTCGCGCTCGCCCTGCTTGGCGTAGCGGCCGTCCTTCTTGTCGGTCTCGCGGCCGAACTGGAAGACGCGGTCCTCGGACTTGTCGCCCTTCTTGAGCGTCAGCATCGCCTGGTAGTCCGGCGGCGACAGGCGGTAGCCGTTCAGTTCCGGGTCGCCGGCCTTCTCGGAAATCAGTTTGTCGGTGTGCAGGTTGCGGAGCATGTCGATCATCTGCTCGACCTTGCCGCGATCCGCGGTCCGGCCGGCCTGCTCCGCGGGCTTGCGGATGATCCAGGTGACCTTGTCGTCCTTCTTCTCCCGTTCCAGTTCAAAGACGCCGTCGGGCTGCGTCAGCACGACCTTGGTGACCTCATCGTCCGTCTTGAACAACGGCAGCGTCTTGTCGAGGTAGGCCAGCTTGCCGTCGGTGACGCGGTCGATCAATCCCTCGGGTACGGCCACGGTGAGCGCGTCCTTGCCCTGCTGCCGTTTGACGTAGACGACCTCATTGTTCTTCGCGCCGAAGGTCAGCTTGATGGTTTCTCGCTCCAGCTTGGGCGCGTTCTTGTCGTCCTTCTTGTCCTTGATGCCGTCCACCCACAGCTTGATCTCGTTCTTGGAATCCACCAGGCCCAGTTCCTTCTCGTCCTTGGTGGGGAAGTCGCGGACCTGGCGGCGGGTGTTCAGGACGTTGAGCAGCTTGGTGACGGACGACTGGTCCACGTCGCGGAACTTGTCGCCGTCGAGCAGCTTCCACTTGGCGGGCTCGCCGACCTTGCGTAGCTTGACCTCGCCGCCGGCGTTTTGCACATCGATGGCGTCAACCTTGCTCGGCTCGAACTGTACCAGGTCCTTGTTGCGCAGCACCGAGGTGTTGCCGAGTACGTCCAGCAGCGGCTTGATGGACTTGGCCGGCAGCTTGACGACGTTGCTCTCGCTCTCCAGCCGCGCGTAGTAGTAGTCCTCGTCCGAGGATTTCGGCTCATCCTTCTTGGGTTCGTCCTTCTTGGCTTCGTCTTTCTTGTCGTCCTTCTTGGGTTCGTCCTGCTTCTCTTCCTTCTTGGCTTCGCCGGGAACCTTCTTGCCGATGAGCAGAGCGTCGGTGACTGGCTCGGACTTCTTATCGCCGCCGAGCAGGTTGCCGGTGCGGCTCTTGATCTCGACGCGCAGGGTAGCCGGCTTGCCCTGCGTCAGCCCGTACTTCTCGGCCAGGTCCTTGTCGGGGACGTTCTCGGCGACGAAGTCGTCGATCTTCTGCTCGGCGTTGTAAGCGACCTTCAGTTGCTCGACCATGGTCAGCAGGTCGCGGACGCTGTTGACCCGCGTCGTCGGCACGCCGGGCGGCGGCATCTGCGCCTGGTCGCCGTGATAGTCGGCCTCACCGTGGGCGGGCTTTTTGAACTGCCAGACGTTGTCCTTGCCCGCTTCGTCCAGCTTGGCGAGCTCCAGCTCGCGCTGGCCGTCGCTCAGGTCGATGTTCAGGGCATTCAGGACGCTTTCGAGCAGCAGGCCCTTCTCGCGGAAATCCTTCGCGGTCTTGGTGGCGGCGTCCAGGTCTTGCTTGCGGACGGCCAGTGGTTCGCCGGGGCGATCCGAAGCCGTGACGTACTGGAACTGGCTGCGGCCGGTGCCGATGCTGCTGTCGCCCAGGCCGAGCTTCCATTCCTTCTCGGTCCCCTGATGGAGCGTGATGGTGGCCTTCGGCGGCTCCAGGCCGTGGTGGGCCAGGTTGCGAGCCAGCGTATCGCTGACGTCCTCGCGACGCAGGCGGATGACGCTGTCCACCAGGTTGTTGACCTGCATGCTATCGACGCGCGTGCTGTACGGGCTGACCAGCTTCCACGGGGCGTCGCTGCTGATACGTTCAAAGACCAGTTGCGGGCCGTCCTTCGGCGCGACGACCAACTTGGTGATCTTCGTCTGCGTTACTTCCTTGCCGCGCTCGTGCATGCTGGGGAAGACGAAGGTTTCATCGCCCTTGACGCCGCGCATCTGCGTCAGGCCGAAGATGGCGATGACGATCAGCAGGGTGCCGAACAGGATGTATGTCGTCTTGAAATTCATGGCAAATCGGGCCTCGGAAGCGATTCTCGGTTGGTCCGGTTTATTTTTTTTCCCCTCGCCC
>JAEUIF010000531.1 GCA_016795185.1 Planctomycetia bacterium
TCGGGCTTTCCAGCCCGACACGAAGCGCCGGACCCCCTGCGGTGTCGTCGTAGCGGTTGCAGCCTGGATTTCGGCGCTTCCTGTCGGGCTGGAAAGCCCGACGTACTTTCGGACAAGCTTCAGCGGTTTAGCAGTCCAAAGAACACATAACAAATCACCGCGCCCACCACCGCCATCGACAGGCCCCAGGCCATGACCTGGTTGAACAACTTGCGGCGGTCCTCGCTGGCGGGGGCGCTGGCGATACAGAGCGCTCCCAGCGTCGAGAGCGGCGACGAATCGACCAGGTGCCCGCCGACGATCATCGACGACGCCAGTGCCACCGGGTTGCCCCCGCCCAGCTTTTCAATCAGGCCCGGCACCATCGGCAGGAAGGCCGGCAGCACCACGCCCGACGTGCTGCTGTAGACCGAGATCAACCCCGTCAGCAGGGCCACCACGCCCGGCGCGGTCTGCTCCGTGGACAGGCTGGCCATGATCCGCTCGAAGCGGTCCGCCCCGCCGGTCTTCTCCAGCAGCGCGGTCAGCACCGTCACGCCGCAGACCATCAGGATCACGCCCCACGGCAGCTTCTTGATCGCATCGCCCTCCGTCGGCAGGCCCGTGAAGGCGCCATAGAGCGTCAAGAGCACCGAGCCAGTGAAGGCCGCCATGCCGACGTGAATGTTGATCTTCAGCAGGTTGCCGCCGACCACCAGGACGACGATGACGGCGATCAGTGCCAGCGTCACCAGGTGGCGGGGCTGCACTGCCGACGTGAATTCGGCTTCAGGGCGGATGATCTCGACTTCGTCGTCGAGTTCCTCCGAGGCGAGCGGCGGGCGTGAGCCCGCTGTTGGGACCGCCGGCGACTCGCTGTTCTCCACGGCGGGCTCACGCCCGTCGCTCGCCTTGAGTTTGTAGCCGTTCGCCTGGGCCGAGACGTAGACACGGCCGAACAGGCGCCAGCCGCCGAAGAGCAGGAAACCGCCGCTGGCCACGGCGAGATTGGCCAGGAAGTTGTGGCCAAAGGTGAGCCACTCCCGGCCGGGCATGCCCATCTTGTTCATCAGGTTGTTGGCGATCAGGCCGGTCGGCGCGATCGGCGACATGGCACCCGCCAGCGCGCCGTGGACCACGAGGATCGTCATCAGGAACGCGGGAATGCCCGCCTTGCCGGCGACGACCATCGCCATCGGGGCCATCAACGCCGTGGCGGCGATATTGCCCGCGCCGATGGATGAGAAGACGCAGGTCAGGAAGAAGAACATCACGGCGATCAGGCCGACATTGCCCCGGCAGCCGTGGACCGCGCCGTGCGCGACGAGGTCCAGGGTGCCGTTGAGCTGCGCCTGCGTGAACAGGAGCGTGACGCCCACCAGCGTCAGAAATAAGTCCGTCGGAAAGCCGCCGATGACGTTCGCCATCGTCAGCGGCGTGCCGAGGCGCGGGGCGAGGTAAACGGCGATGAGCCAGGCGAGCACCACCGAGAGCACGCCGGGGTTGACGGTCGAGGTGCAGCTGACGACGATCACAATCAGCAGCGCGGCGAGGGAGAGCCAGCCGAGGTCCATGAGCGGGTCCAGCGGGAGTTCGCGCGGAATGCGGTATCAGAGTCTGTCTCGGAAGCCCCTCGCCCCTTGCGGGAGAGGGGTTGGGGTGAGGGGTAAAACGGCCAGTTTCCGGGCACTTCCGCCCCTCACCCCAACCCCTCTCCCGCAAGGGGCGAGGGGAGAAACCTTATGGCACAGACACTCAGCGGTTGGGGCGCAGCAAGCCGGCGCTCGACTCGAAGAAGCGCTGCCGGCGTTTCTGCACCTGCGGCGCGGATTCCTTTTGCAGCGCTTGCAAGTCGGCCAGGTTGGCCTGGCAGTAAGGGCAGGCCACCGTCTGAATGTGGAAGTCGATGTAATCGGCCAGGTCGGCGTCGAGCACTTGCAGCAGGAAGCTGCCCAGCTGTTCGCGGCTGGGGCAGCTGAGCCGTTCGCGTCGCCAGATGGCCCCGATGGAATGCTCGCCGCGGTCGCGCTCCTGGATCAGTGTCCGCAGCGTCCGCCGCAGCGGTTCGGACTCGCGCAACGCCTGCTCGACCTGCGCGGTCTCCGCGTCGGTGAGCGCGTCGTCGAGATAGGCGATCAGCTGGGCACGGGTGATCGGGGGCATGGTCCGTGGTCCTTCTCCCCTCTCCCCTGGCGGGAGAGGGGCAAGTCATGGTTCTTCGCTCTCCTGCAACTCCGGGAACACATCGCCCGGCAGGCCGGTGTCGCGGATGTGCTCCGTCAGCTTCTTCACCGCCGCGAAGCGGTAGTTGGCGACCTGCTGCTCGCTGACCTTGAGAAACGCCGCCACGTCGCGATTGGCCCAGCCCCGGACGAGCAGCAGTTCCAGCACCTTCAGGCGGGTGTAGTCGCCCTTTTCCTGCCACTGGCGGATGATATTGCCCAGGCAGCGGACCACGGCCCGGCTTTCCAGGTCTTGCCGTTCCTTGCTGCGCGCCATGCTCGACACAGCGCGGTGCGGGTCGAGCTGATTTTGCAGCACGTCGCCCGCACCCTCGGAGGCCGGCACCAGCGGATGGCGGCCCATGCGCCGCAGGTGGTCGGTCAGCTTGTGCGAGGCGATGGTGAACAGATACGTTTGCAATTCGCGGGCTTCGTCGTAGTTGGGCAGGCTGTTGAGGAAGCCGATGAACGCCTCCTGCACCACATCCTCGCTGGCGGCGCGGTCCTTCAGACGCCGGTCGACGAACGCCAGCAACCGGCCTTCGTAGCGGCCGATCAGCGTGGTCCAGCTGCGGCTGTCGCCCTGGCGGATTTGCTTGATGAGCAGGCGATCGGATTCGGAGGTTGTCGAGGACATGGCGTCCATTATAAATCCCCCGCCGGGCGGATGCCACAAGTCCCGCGCATAAGAAAGGCCCACGGCGTTCGTCCGTGGGCCGGTTGGCTGCTTGGCTCCGGCCGCTCGCGCGACCGGCTCGCTGAGTTCCTCAGCTGCCGAAGATCAGAAAGACGATGAAGCCGGCGACCACGCCCAGCGCCGCCCAGCGCAGCGAACTGGTGTAGTAGCCTTTCGTGTACTCGTCGAGACGAAAGTAGAGCGCCGTCGCGGCTAGCAGGACGACGATCAGGGCCAACACCTTGCCCACGAGGAACATGCGTTCCTGGGCGCGGAACTCGCGTTCCTGCTGGGCCAGCAGCGCGCGGACTTCGGGCGTCACCTGGATTTCGAGGACGAAGCGCCGCACCTCGCCGACGTTGCCGCCGAAGTCGCGCGTTTCCTCCCTGGGTTCGCCCTTGAGCATCTTGTGCTCGATCAACTCGCGCGGCACCCGCGTTTCGAGCCGCATGCCGCGCTGGCGGAGGTAGTCCTGCACGTCGCTCTCGGCCTGTTCCAGCGCCGCGCGCCACGCTGCTTCGCGCGTCTTCTGGTACTCGCCTTCGACCGTGATGACCTGCGTGCGCGCCGCGGAGGTGCGCGTCGGGTTGATGGTCTTGCCCTTCGGCGGCTGCGGCGGTTGCAAGGGTTGCGGCAGCGGCACGGCGGCGACCACCTGCTTCGGCGCTGGTCGCACTTCCGCCACGATCTCCGGTTGTTGCGGGGCTGGCTCCGGGCGCGGCGCGGGCAGCGGTTCCAGCACTGGGGCTGCGATCCGGCGTTGCTGCTGCAACCGGACCTGCTCGGCTTGCTGCATGCGTTCCAGGGCGAGCAACTGCTGCTCCACAGCCTGTTCGGGTTGCAGCGGCCCACCGTAACTGACGAAGCTTGCCTGGCGGCTGGCACCGAGAAACACGACGGAGATCAGCAGCAAGCAGAACAGCACGGCCGCCCCACCCAGGGTCAAGGCGAGGACGCCCAGCGCCGGTTTGCGCTCGAAGCGGGGATTACGCAGCGGATTGCGATAGCTTCCCGGCGCGTCCGCTGGCAGCACGGTGGGAATCTCTTCGTCCCGTGCCGTCGGGCGTGATTTGCGGCGCAGCGTGAAATAGACCACCAGAAAGCCGATCAGGAGTGTGAGCCAACTAACGTTTATGTGAAACATGGCAAGCAGTGGGTTCATCGTTGGGGTCCTCCTCGGCGGCGTCCGGCATCAGGCGTAGCGCAGCCGAAGCCGGCGGGCGGTGCGCGGTTGCGGCTGTTCCCAGGGGCTGACCCACTGGACAATGACGGCCGAGGTCACCAGGGCGATGGCCCCGTAGGGCGGTTCGTGCTCCGGCCAGACGAACGGAAACAGGACCAGCGCCCAGAAACCGGCGGCGATTACCGGGAAGCAGCTGAAGCGGTGCTGGCGGTGGCGGTCCGCCAGCCGCCACCAGCGGACGGCGGCCAGGGCCAGCGCGAAGTAGCTGACGTACTTGGCCATCTGCTGCACGCCGGTCGTTTCCGGCTGCATGGCCACGCCAGGGTAGTCGGCGTTCATCGCCAGGCTGGTCCGGTGGTCCCAGAAGCCGCCTTCGGGCATCAGGCCGTTGAGCCAAAGGCCCCCGATACCGATGACGGTGCCGAGCACCATCATCACCACGCGCCGCGTCCAGGAATCGCCGGTGCGGTTGTTCCAGAACTTGGCCGGCACCAGCACGGCCCAGCAAATGCCAATGGTCAGGAACAGCACCGAGCCGATTTCGCTCCAGTTCTGCACGCGGGCCAGGGCGGCGTAAAGCGTGGCCAGCAGGGCCGCCATCACGGCGGACAGCGCCATGGAACCGGAAAGTTCGGCCAGCTGGCCGCGGAACGAAACGGCGGGCAGCACCGCCGGCAAGTCTTCCGGTGACATCGGCCGCGCCGCCCGCGCCGGCTGCGCTTCGGGCACGGCTTGCGGCTTGGCAACGACCACGGCCGGCGTTTCCGCGCCGCCGAGCGTCTCCACCGCCCTGGCCATCTCGCCGATGGTCGCATAGCGCTGGGCCGGGTTCTTGGACAGCGCCTTGCCGACGATCGGGATGAACTCGGCGGGCAGCCGGCTCAGGTCCGGCGGCGCGGTCAGGTGCTTCATCAGAATTTCGCCGGCGCTCTCGCCGTCGAAGGGAACCTTTCCGGTCAGCATTTCGTAGAGAATGATGCCGGCCGCGTAGACGTCGATCTGCTTGTTGTAATTGCCAGTCGAAATCTCCGGCGCCATGTAGTAGACGGTGCCGACCGACTGCGTCTGCGCCGTCCGCTGGCTGCTGCTGATGAACTTGCTCAGGCCGTAGTCGCCGACCTTGAGGATGCCGCTCTCGATGAAGATGTTGCCCGGCTTCAGGTCGCGATGGACGATGCCGTGGTCGTGCAGGCAAGCGACCGCCTTCGCCAGCGCGGCGAACCACTGCTGCGCTAGCTCGACGGGCAGCCCGTTCGGGTGCCGGTTGAGGACGATGTTCAGCGTCTCGCCGGCCACGTATTCCATGACGACCCAGTGGTCGCCCTGGGCATCCGTCTTGATGTCGTACAGGCCGACCAGGTGCGGGTGCTTGAGGTTCAAACACTGGGCGATGCCGCGCAGCTCCACGTCGCCGTCGCCGCGCACCAGCTTCAGGGCTACTTCCTTGCCGCCGTCGCTGAGCGCGTAGTAGACTTCGCCGAAGCCGCCCGCGCCGACGCCTCGTTTGATGGAGTAGCCGTCCAGAGGCCGCTGTCCCGAGCTATATGTGAACTTCATGGGTTTCGCCCCTCAACCGCCGTCTTGGTCCGGCGATACCGAGGAAGAGCCAACCTCCCCGTTTCGTTCTGATGGTCGTTCCGGCCAGCCTCTTCGTTGCCGTCGTTCCGTGGTCGCGGGAAAACTCCCGCCCCTACTTAGTATTCGCTCACATCGCGCCGAGCTTCGCGCCGCTCGCTTCGATTGCGAAACAAAAATCCTCGACCGTCACTTTCGAGCGCGGGCCGAGTTGAGCGCGTTCCGCGCATCGCTGTCCGTCGACCTGGAAATTGCCGGGATAACGCAATCCCAGGCCCTCTTTCTGGCGGAACAGCACCAGGTTGTGCGGCAGGTCCGGAATCTGCACATGGACCTGCTCTCCCGGCCCGATCAGCAGCGTGTCGGCCATCAGCAGCACCGCGTCCACCGCCAGCGACAGGCGATGGCCGCTGGTCAGGTCGAGCCGCGCCGTGGCGCTGACCGGCACCGGCTGGCTGAATTGCAGCTGACAGGATGCCCCCAGCGTGATGCGGTCGCCCGCTTGCAGCAGGGCCGTTTCCGCCGGCTGGCCGTTGACCTGCATCGGCCGCGACGCTTCCGCCAGGTAGCTGCCGCCGTCGCGGGTCAGTGTGGCGTGCTGCCGGGAAATATCGGCGTAGAACGGCACATCCACCGACGCTTCGGGCGTCGCCTGCCCGATGGTGACGCGGCCCCCCAGGCACACCAGGTAGCCGCCCACGCCGTCGATCCAGAGCAGGAAGCGGTCGAGGCGCTCGACAGGCTTCGCCGGCGCGTCGGCCGCCGGCGTCTGCGGCTTCTTGACGGCGATGGTCGAAGGTTCGATGACCCGCCACGCCTGGGTGCGCGCCTTGCGCGCTTGCGGCTGCTGCGGCGCGGCGGCCAGCACCTCGTCGGCGATCTCCACCACCTTGCGCCACTGGCCCTGATCGACGGCTTCGTGCAATTGCACCAGCAGCGTGGAGCAGGCTTCGCGGCGGCGGTTCAGGTCGCTTTCGTACTGTTCCAGGACTGTCAACTCGGGCGACAACCGGCGCAGCCGTTCAATGGCCTGCACCGCGACGCCGAACTCGCCACGGTCGGCCTGCTCGCGCGCCTGTTCCCAGTCGCGGGCGACCGTCTCGTAGCGCTGCAAATCGGCGTGCCGCACCTGGCGGCCGCGCAGCAGTTCAGCCGCCGACAGCGCCCCGCTGGGGTCGGCGGCGTCGAGCAGCTTCTTGATTTCGTCCAACCCGCGGCGCGTCAGCGTCTGCCGCAAGTGGAAGGTCTCGTTGTCATCCGCCGGCCCGGTCTGTTCCGCGAGGACCAGATCGTTCCAGGCCGCTTCCGGATCGTCCTGGCGCAGATGGCGCTCGCCGCGCTGCACGAAACCCTGGGCGACCTGGCGCAGCAAATCCCACGAACCTTTATGGCCGTGGACCGCGGACTGGCCGAGCAAGCGCTGGGCTTCTTCGAGGCGGCCGTTCTTCAGCGCCTCCTGAGCCTGTCGGATGGTAAGCCAGCCGGTTCCGAGCATGATGGTCGCCGTGCGTCGGTGCGAAAAGGGGTCAGGCGCCTTTGTGCGAAGCACCCTGTG
>JAEUIF010000533.1 GCA_016795185.1 Planctomycetia bacterium
TGTAGCCCACGGCGCAAACCGTGGGTCAACAATCCACCTGCACCCCAAGCCCCGGAGGGGCGGCAGGAAGCAGAAAGTGCGCGCCGTCCACAGGGTAAGCGCGTTTTCCTTCTAACGCCCCTCCGGGGCTGGTGAAATCGCGGCGATGGATCTCCCATGGCTTGCGCCGTGGGCTACAGCGCTTCCGCCCCTCCAGGGCTCAAACGGTTGGTGGCTTCTACCTCGCGGCAATTTGCCATCGCGAAGAGCGAACCGCCCTCAATTCCGCCGCACGGTTTCCGTGCCGAGCAGCTGCTGCAAGCGATTCCAGGGCAAATACCACGGCACCTCCTGCTGGCGTTGCTTCGCTTCCCAGAAGCAGGCCAGTGCCGCCTGCCCGCAGCGCTCCTGAAACTGCGCCGGCGTTTCCTGCAAGTCCGGGAAGCGGTCCACGAAGTCGAGCATCGCCCGATGCTGCTCGGGGTACTCGCCGAGGATGCGGCCCGCCATGCGCTTCTTGTCGGCCGGCTCCATGTAGCCCAGCTCGATGGCCTTGTCGATCCGCCCCGGCCGGCTGGAGATGAACTCCACACTGCCGTCGGGCAGACGGCGCGGCTGGCCCAGGGCGGGGTCAATGTGCTCGATGCAGTTGGTCGTGATGATGGTGAAGACGCCTTCCGAACGCTCGACGCCGTCCAGGCAGTTGAGCAGGCAATCGAAGGAGAGCGGGGTTAGCGGGGCGGCGTCGTGTTCCTTGTCGTCCTTCTTCGGTCCCATGAACATGCCCATCAGGCCATGCTGGCGGGCGACGTTCTCGCGGCCGTGAAAGACGTTGTCGATGTCCTCGATCAGGGCGATGCACGGCACGTTGACCTGCATGGCGCTCCAGGCATGCGTGAGCGAGTGGTTCGACAGCGCCGCCAGGTTGAAGACGTAGATAGGCAAGTTCAGGTCCTCGGCGAAGGCGCGGGCCAGGGCCGTCTTGCCGGTGCCGGGCGGGCCGTAGAGCAGCCAGCCGCGCTTCCACGGGATGCCCTTCTCCTGATACCAGCGCCGATGGTTGCGCCACAGGGCGATTTCCTGGATCAAATCCTTGATGCGCTGCGGAAAGATCAGGTTCTCCACCGCGCCGCCGGGGTGCCGGCGCTGCTTGCCAAGGTCGTCCGGCCGGTGCGCCAGCAGACGATAGTGCCCCTGCTGGTACCAGGCCAGGCCGTTGCTGCTCGCCTCGCCGCCCTGCTCGCCCTCGCCGAGCTTGGGCACGTGATGGATGACGAAGCGGTTCTTCGCTGCCTCATCCTCGTCGGTCACGGACCAGGTCTCGCGGTTGCGCTCGACGCAGGCGTCGCGGACGATGGCTTCCACATCGAGGGTGCCGCGCAGGAAGGTCAGCGTGGAGTAAATCTTGGTGACGCCGTCGTCGCTGCTGCCGCCCCAGGGGTTGGTGTTCACGGCGACGGGCTGCTTGTTCTCGAGTTGATTGGTGAAGACGAACGGCCGCCAACCGTTCCAGAAGACGATGGAGCGCGCCCCGAACAGCTCATAGGGCACCAGGCCGAACCGGCCGTCGCGCTGATGCTCGTAAGTCGCGCCGTACATGCGGTCGTAGTAGCGCGAACGCGGGAAGTGCTTGACGAGATAGGCGATCAACGCCTGATGCGCTGCCTCGGAGGGGATTTCCACCTGTTGAATGAACAGGCTAATGAGCTTCCAGGTCGCCGCCTTGATCTTGTCCCAGCAAGCCGCCAGCACGCCCACGAGCGCGCCGCCCGCCACCCAGTTCATCGGGTTCATGGCCTTCCTCGCCTCGGTCGAAAAGGAATCCGCGCCGGTCGCGCATCCCCTTATTCGTCGGCCGAGAGCGAGGATTGAAGCGGGGTGCAGGCGATTTTCGCAGGCGTGTAACTCAGTTGCTACTTGAAGACGGCGCGAAAACCAGCTTGCTCGAAATGGTGATCGGCTGTCAGAGCCTCGGACAGTCCGCTCTCGGTCATTACCGCGAACGAGATACAGTCCGTCAGGGACCACGCCTTGTCAGGCCGGCTGGCAAATAAATCGAAGCCGGCCTGGTACACGGCGGGCAGATAGCTCACGACTTCAAACAAGGGATTGGCGCGAATTGCTTGCAAGAAAGAGACGGCGGTCGAACGAGCTTCCGGCGCACACAGGGCGTCGGCCAATTCGATGAGTACCCATTCTGTGGACAATAACTTTCCTCGAAAGCTGTCAAGGTAGGCCGTCACGACCGCGTGGGCGTCATCACGCGGGTTCAGCCAGGCAAGGAACGCGAAGGTGTCGGCGAACACCGTCATCGTTTCGGCGTCCCCAGGCGATAGTGCTCGTGTTGCTGGGCCAGGTCCGCCGGCAGACCGGTCACCGCGCCCTTGAACTGCGCGAACCGTTCGCCGAATGACTTGGGTTCTTGCGGCGGAGCGGGGCTGATGCGTACGCGCGTGCCTTCGGGCAACGCCGTCGCGTCGTCGGGAATGATGACTCCGTTATGAACAACGCCTTCCATTTCCATGCGACACCTCAGCTTCTATGCACGCTCGCCTGTCGCGCATTCCCTGCCCGCGTGAGAGCGGCCGGGTGGCACGTCCCTCGGTACTCCGAGGGCGGGCGGCAGCTCGCTAACACTTAA
>JAEUIF010000543.1 GCA_016795185.1 Planctomycetia bacterium
GGTATACCGGAACTTTTCGCCCCAATACCCAGGGTGCGCTGCGCGACCCTGGGCTGTGGAGTACAACCGCTACGCGGTAAAGAAAGCAGCCGTACTTCGCGGTAAAGAAAGCGAACACGCCAGTCAGCCCGCCTGCGTTCCGGAGTCCCCCGCCACCCGCCGCACCACCAGCACGTTGCGGTTCCAGTCGCCGGCGCGTTCGTACTGGAATTCGTCGGCGCTTTGCAGGGCGAAGAACACGCCTAGCCCGCCCGGTTCGCGCTCTTCGAGCGGCAAATTCAGGTTGGTCGGCACGGGCGTCTGGCGTGGATCGTACGGCTTGCCGGTGTCTTCGAGGACGATGCGCAGGGTGGCCGGTTCCAGGATGGCATGCAGACGCAGTTGAATCTCGTGTTCGGGTGACGGGCGGCCGTGCGTCATGGCGTTCGTCGCCAGTTCATCGACGGCCAGGCACAGCCGATAGCTCGCCTTGCGGTCCAGGCCGGCAGTGGCGGCGGCGCGCTCCACGTAGTCGCGCAACTCGGCCAACCGCTCGAAAGCGCCGATCACTTGCAACGGTTCCATGCGTCGGCCTTTCCGCCGCCCCGTCATGGCGCGGTCCGCTTGCCCACCAGGATCACCACCGACCGGCCGGCCGCGAGCACGAAGGCCTGTTCTTCCAGCAGCGGCTCGTTGCCTGGTTCCCAGACATCCTGGGGCGAGGGCATGTCGGTATTGACGAAGACGTGCCAGCGCTGGCCGTGCGGCGGCTCGGGCAGCGCGAAGCCGTGCGTGTCCCAGTGCATGTTCAAGATCACGTAGATGCTGTTGTCCTCGTACTGCGTCGGCTCATGGCTGCCCGTGAGCATGAAGGCCAGCGTGCGGCCGGTGCCGGACCAATCGGCATCCCACGCGCGGGTGCCGTGCCAGCTGATTTCCGGCAACCCATGCGGCCCAGCGCTCTGGGCATTGAAGTGCGTCGCGCGGCGCAGCACCCGGTGCGCTTGCCGAAACGCGATCAGCCGCTGGGTGAAGCGGAACAGGTCCGCGTTCTTCTCGCGCAGGCTCCAGTCCAGCCAGTTGAGGCCGTTGTCCTGGCAGTAGACATTGTTGTTGCCCTGCTGGGTGCGACCGACCTCGTCACCCATCAGCAGCATCGGTACGCCCTGGCTCACCAGCAGCATGGCCAGGGCGTTCTTCATCTGGCGGCGGCGCAGCGCATTGACTCCGGGGTCGTCGGTCGGGCCTTCCGCGCCGCAGTTCCAGCTGTGGTTGTCGTTGGCCCCGTCGCGGTTTTCCTCGCCATTGGCTTCATTGTGCTTGTCGTTGTAACTGACCAGATCGGCCAGGTTGAAGCCGTCGTGGCAGGTGATGAAGTTGATCGACGCCGTGGTGCCGCGCCCGTAGTAGAGGTCCGAGGAACCCGCCAGTCGCTCGGCCATGTCGCCGACCACGCCGAGGTCGCCCTTGAGGAAGCGGCGCACCGTGTCGCGATAGCGTCCGTTCCATTCCGCCCAGCGGCCGTAGCTGGGAAAGCTGCCGACTTGATAGAGCCCGCCCGCGTCCCAGGCTTCGGCGATCAGCTTGCACTTGGCGAGGATCGGGTCATGAGCCAGCGCTTCCAGCAGCGGCGGGTTGGCCAGCGGCGCACCCCAGATGTCGCGGCCCAGGATCGACGCCAGGTCGAAGCGGAAGCCGTCGATGT
>JAEUIF010000570.1 GCA_016795185.1 Planctomycetia bacterium
TGGATTTGCTTTTGCGGCTGGCCATCGACGTCGCCGGTGTTGACCCAGCGCAGCAGGTCGTCCGTGGACACCCGCCTGCGGTGCCCGGCCTGCGCCGGCGCGCCGCCATGCCCGTCGATTTGCCGCAGCCGCGCGGCCACGGCGCTCGTGGTTGGTGGACTCATGTCGTCTCCCGGTGATGCCCCTGGTTGTGGTAGGCGGCGACGGCACGGGGCCGGCCGCGCCGCCGGTGAAATCACGTCAGCAGGTTGACGGCTTCCTCGATGCGGACTGTGCCGTCCAGCTCGCCGATGCGCTGGTCGACCTCGACGGCGTAGCCGCGCTCGATGAACCGCTGCGCCACCTCGGCGCGGAGGCGCACGAAGCTGCCGGTCTGCAAGCCCCAGTCGCGGATGAAGCCCTTCTTGCCGACCAGCTGTCCGCAAAGCGAGGTGGTCAGCCGGACGATGATCGTGGGCTCGCCTTTCGTTTTGCCACCAAACATGCCGTCACTCCTCGGTAGGTGGGTCATAGCGGACGCCCCAGGGCACGCGCCCCAGGGCGGCCGCCTCGTCAGTCAGCTCGTCGCGCAGCTCCGGCCACGCGGCGCGGAGCAGGTCGTCTAGGTCCGCCGGCACCTGGTCGGGATCGCTCCGCCACCGAAAAGAAATGAACGGCTTGGCTCGTAGCCTGCCCGGCTCGTCGCCACCGCCGTGGTGCCGGCCGTCCAGGGTCTCCCACCACTCCCACCAGCGCCCGGTCGACAGGATCGACCTCGCCGCGGCGTCGGTCGCCGAGTCGCAGCGCCGGGCAGGCGACTGATAGCGTCGATTCGTTGGCATCATTACCTCCCCGATGGCCGGCCCGGCCCGGAGCGGCTCCAGATTGATGCCTAGGTGCGTCGCGCCCTTCAGCGCCTCGCTCCAACACCGGCCGGCAGCCTGCAAGGCCGGATTTTCTTTGGGCTGGCCGAAGCGGTCGTCAATCACCGGCCCATTCGCCTCGACCTCCCGCATCGCGGCGTCCCAGCGCTCCAGCCAGCGGCACACACCGGCGAGCACCAGCAGACTGTCGTCGGCGAACGAGTACAGCCGCGCGAACAGCGCCCAGCACTCCAGGCCGTAGCCCCGCAGCGGCACGCCAATGGGCGGGTCAGACGGTTTCGCGGAATTTTTCACGGCCATCCTCCGTTAAAAATCTGCGCGCCCAATGGGTCGGTCTAGCCGGGCGGCGCTGCAACAATTTCGGGGAGGGGGCTACCCCAGCAGCCCGCCAGGCCGTCCAGCTGCCCCGCCAGGGCGTCCAGCCGTCCCAGGGCATGCCTGGGGCTGCCACGGCTGCTCCGCGTGCGTCCTGGACGCAGCCAGCATGCTCGCCGGGGCTGGGCGGTCAGTCCTCCCCAGGCGTCTGCCCCATCCGCAGCACCCGCACCCTGTCGCTGGCATAGCCCATCGCCATGCCGAGCAGGTAGTCCCGGTCGTCGCTCGACCGCACGCCATCCCACTGGGGACCGCGCCGGACCCACAGCACCCAGGCCGGGCTGCTGACCAGGCCGAAGCGGTCGCGCTGCTGCTGCTCGATGGCGTCCACGTCACTTGCCCTCCCCGATCCCGCCCGAGCCGTCCGCGTGCCCTGGTGCATACCTTGGAGCGTCGGGCGGCGGCACGTCGCGAATCTCCCGGCAGCGCAGCCCGAAGGATCGCAGGGCGACTTTGAGGAAGCGCCGCAAGCGCTGGTCGAACGTCCGGTCGTCCCAGCCGGATTCTGGCGCGAACGTGATTTGCACGGTGGGCTTGGTTGCTTTCATGCTTCGTCCGCGACGTAGAAGTTACTTTCGTCCTTGGGACACTCTTCACGCATCGTCACCAGCGAGCGGCGAACGCTGGCGTCCGAACGGCCGTAGGTTTCGACTTCGTGCCCGCACCGGGCGCACCGGGCACAGACGGAGTCAATCGGCTCGTCGCTGTCGCCGTACAAGTCGATGTCCGAAATCTCGCACCGCACCCGCATGAAAACGCTCCTGATTTCCGGGTCCGAATTTCGTACCGCCATAGGTTTGTTTGTGTGTTGGTTATGGCGGTACTCATATAGGATTCGTACCGCCATAACACTTGGCGGAACTTATGGCGGAACGTTCCGCCATAAAAAACGTCCCGCCATCACTCGTTTTGAGGCGGCCGACAGACCGCTTCTGCCTTGTCTTTTCTGCCGTTACCGCAGCGGTAGGACTTCACGCCGCGCCTCAATATCCCGTCCTTCACCAGCGGGTCGATGGCGCGGGCCAACCGCTCTGGATTCCAGGCTAACGCCACCCGCAGCGCCCGCACGGTAGCGCCTTTGCGTTTGGGGTCTAGCCGGTCCAATTCGTTCAGCACTTTAGTCCCGTCCGCCTTGATATTGTCCGCCCGCTTTTGGTCCTTGACCTCGCTACCGGCCGCCGCTTGTTGCACCCGCGCCCCGTCGGCCGACTGGACAGCCACCTCCCACTTGCGGCCGGTGAAGTCCTCGGCTAGTTGCCCCTCTTCCACGTCCACGCCCCACAGCCCGCCGTGCCCCACGGAACCGCCAGCGGCCAGCCAGAGACGATGGGAGCCCGTGCCCGGCACGTACTTTTCACGGCGGCTCACCAGCAGCCATTGTCGCGCGAATTCCTGGATGCCCGCGAACGCCAGGTCTTCCAGTTCCAGCGGCTGCCCGTCGATGCCCGAGCCCTTCTTGGCGTGGTGGATGAGCGCCGGGGTTGCCCCGGCTTCTAGGCACGCCTGGGAGACTTCGAGCAGCAGTGGTCCCATGTCGAACAGGTTGCTAGCGTCCTTGTCCTTCGCCTGGACGCCCGCCAGCAGACAGAGGTAGAGCGGATCGAGAATCGCGAACTCCGCGCCGTCCTCCCGCAAGCCCCGCGACAGCTCTTTCAGGTGCGCTGGCGTGCCGAACTGCGGCAGCCGGAAGCCCCAGCGGCAATCGACCGTCGCCAGGTCGATGCCACGAGCCGCACAAATCCGCTTGGCGGTCTCCTGCAAGGTGAACTGACCGGATTCGCCGCTGACGATGGACACCCGCGTCTTGTGGTAGCAGGTGAACTGTCCCAGGAACGCCGTCGCGCTGCCGAGGCTGATGGCCAGGTCGATGAGCAGCGAGGTCTTGAGCGCCTTGCGCGGCCCGCCGATGATGCACGGCTGCCCCTTGACCAGCAGATTTTTCAGCAGCCAGGTCGGGCGGTAGTCTGCCGCGGCGAACGCGGCGGAATCGAGTGATTCGTAGCGGTAGGCGTTCGCTTCGGCGGTCTTGGCGTCGGTGCCAGCGTCTGCCTGTTTTTTGCCGTTCAGTGGCGGGTCGTAATGGTGCCCGTCTGGCTTGCCGATCCGCTCCTTGAACTCCTGCCAGCCTTTGCCAACGCAACCGTTGTGAAAGCACTTCGCGCCCAGCTTCCCGCCCGACTCCTGGGTGATGCAGCTGTCCCAGTCGTGCCCGTCCAGGAATGGACACTTCGCCAGCGTCCAGACGGCTTTGCCGTGGCTGTCTTGCGGCTTCCGCTTGAACTCGATGCCCCGGTCGGCCAGCCATCGGTCCACGTCCAGCTTGCTGAAGTCCGTCGCGTTGGCCTTGAAGCGCGACGATTGACCGTTGGCCTGGTGGTGCCCGTTGGGCGGGTCGCTGGCTGGCTCCTGGTGGGAGTCCGCCAGCGCTCGCAGTAGCTCTTCGCGGACTACTTCCATGATTCCGGAACCTCAAGTATTCGGGATACCCGGTGCGGCCGTGCGGGATGGTCGTCGCCCTTGCGGGCCGCCGTGCCGTACAGTTTGCAAATGCGGGCTGGGTTGAAAACGGTCTGGTCGATCTTGACGGCGTCGGTGTCGAACTCGGCCGCCAGCGCCTTCAGGCAGCGCTCCACAGTGCCGCCGTCGTCCGCGGGCAGGTCGATGGCGTAGAGCAGGTGGTAGCCGTTGCCGCTGTCGGCCAGGACCGGCGCGGGCCAACCCAGCGCGGCCAGGTGCTCTTGGACTAGCAGGATGACGGCCTCGGCTCGGCTTTTCTCGGCGTCGGTGGACGGGATTCCTTTGACGGGCCGTTCCGGGTCCGCGTCGATGA
>JAEUIF010000594.1 GCA_016795185.1 Planctomycetia bacterium
CTTCGCAACGAAGCCCGCGCCAACCCTGCCGCAGTCACCGGCGGCCGGGGCTGGGGCCAGGCCAAGCAAGTCATCTTCATCTTCCTGCAAGGCGGCCCACCGCACCTCGACCTCTGGGACCCCAAGCCGGAC
Organism: Planctomycetia bacterium; assembly: GCA_016795185.1. Lineage (GTDB taxonomy): Bacteria > Planctomycetota > Planctomycetia > Gemmatales > Gemmataceae > JAGVLI01. The sequence continues at coordinate 133 of JAEUIF010000594.1, forward strand.
GCCCCGGAAAATATCCGCGGCCCGTTCAAGAAGATTCAATCGAACGTCGCCGGCATCGAGTTGAGCGAGACTCAGTCCAAGCTGGCGAAGTGCGCCGACAAGTACACGCTGATCCGTTCGGTGAGCTATTCGCCGAAGGGCCTGTTCAACCACACCGCCGCCCACTACCAGATGTTGACCGGCTACACGCCGGACCGCGTCTCGCCGTCGGGCCAGCTGGAGCCGCCGTCGCCGAAGGATTATCCGAACATCGGCAGCAACGTGGTGCGGCTGCGTCCGCCGGAACAGCCCATGCTGCCCTTCGTCATGCTGCCCCGGCCGATGCAAGAATCGAACGTGGTCAACAAGGCCGGCACCGCTGGCTTCCTGGGCCGCGCTTATGACCCCTACTACATGTTCCAGAACCCGGCCAACCCCATCAAGACCGACGACCTGGCCCTGCAAGCCGGCCTGACGCCCGAGCGCTTCAAGACCCGCGCCGAGCTGCGCGACCTGGTGAAGCAGAGCATGGAGTCCATCGACAAGCAGGTGGCGGGCTGGGCGCTCGACGAATACTACCAGAAGGCGTTCAACCTGATCCTGTCGGGCCGGGCCAAGAAGGCGTTCGACCTGAACGAAGAGCCGGCGAACCTGCGCGACAAGTACGGCCGGCACACCTTCGGTCAGAGCCTGCTGCTGGCCCGCCGGCTGATCGAATCGGGCAGCCGGTTCGTGCAGGTCAACTGGCCCGCCGTGGCCAACGGCGACCCGAACAGCGACGCCTGGGATTGCCACGCCGGCATCCTGAAGCCGGTGCGCGACCTGCACGGTCCGAAGCTCGACAGCGGGCTCAGCTCGCTGATCGAGGACCTGCACGACCGCGGCATGCTCAAGGACACGATGGTGGTGGCCATCGGCGAGTTCGGCCGTTCGCCGCGCATGGGCGTCAGCACCTCCGGCAACGGCAACGCTCCGGACGGCCGCGACCACTGGCCCTACTGCTACTCGGCGATCGTCACCGGCGGCGGCATCGGCGGCGGCAAGATGTACGGCAAGTCCGACAGCCACGGCAGCGCCCCGACCGACAGCCCGGTGCATCCGATCGAACTGCTGGCGACCATCTACCACAGCCTGGGCATCGACCCCGCGACGGAAGTCTTGAACGACCTCAACCAGCCGCGCCCGCTGGTGGATGCCAAGCCGGTGCTGGGGTTGTTTAGCTGAGCCACGGGTCTTGCGAGAATTCAGGGGCCGGCTTTGAAGGTAAAGCCGGCCCCATTGCATCGATGCGGTAGTTATCGGTTCGAGGCAATTGCGATGAACGAGCGCATCGAAAAGTTGAAGGCGGAACTGGCGGAACTTTAGGTCGATGAGCGCGCCGAACTCGGTTACTTCCTGCTGGAGAGCTTGCCGCCCGAAAAGTTCCTCGAAGACGATGCAGCCTGGGCGGAAGAACTACAGCGCCGGATTGCAGAAATTGAGAGCGGGAAGGATGTCGGTATCCCAGCAGAGCAGGTGTTTGCGGAGCTTCGCTTGAAGCACTCCTGAGCTAACAAACTGGCACCGGACGGACTGCGGCCCGACAACTGAGAGGGCTTTGGCAAGCAAGTGTTCTCAATAACTGATAGCTGATAGCTGACAGCTATCAGCTATCAGTTTTGAACGAAATGAGAGGCGTCGGCCGCGATAAGTCGCTCTCCATTCCAACCGCGACGCCAGGCCGTACCATTCCGAGGTGGTCCATGAGATCTTCCCTTGCAAGCTTCATCGCCTGTTCTGTCTTGGTGTTGGTAGGCGCGAATCGTGTGTCGGCCGCCGACTCACCCAAGGAAGACCCCGTCAGCTTCCACCGCCAGCTGCGGCCGATCTTGCAGCAGAAGTGCCAGGGGTGCCATCAGCCGGCCAAGTTGCGCGGCGGGTTGCTGCTGACCAGCTTCGACGGCGCGGCCAAGGGCGGTGACGGCGGCAAACTCTGGGTCGCCGGTAAGCCTGCCGACAGTCTGCTGGTGCATTCGCTCAAAGGCGTCAATGGCCAGAAGCTGATGCCCGAGGGCGAGCCGGCGTTGCCCGCCGAGCAGATTGGGCTCTTCGAGAAGTGGATCGCGCAGGGGGCCAAGGATGACACGCCCGAGCAGTTCAAACGCACGCTCGTCACCCAGGAAGCGCCGACCTACACCGCTCCCGTGACCATCACCGCGATGGCGCATAGCCCCGACGGCACGGCGCTGGCGGTGGCAGGTTATCGCGAAGTGCTGCTGCACAAGCCTGATGGTTCCGAACTCCTCGGCCGGCTGGTCGGGCTGTCCGAGCGCATCGAGTCCGTCGTCTTCTCGCCCGACGGCAACATCTTGCTGGTGGCCGGCGGTTCGGCCGGGCGCTTCGGCGAATTGCAGTTCTGGGACTGGCGCAAGCAGAAATTGCTCTTCTCGGTGATGCCGTCGTTCGACACCGTCTACGGCGCTTCGTTCTCGAACGACGGCAAGCTGGTCGCGTTCGGCTGCGCGGACAACTCGCTGCGCATCATCGAAGCGGACAAGGGCAAGCAGGTCCGCAAACTGGACCACCATCTCGACTGGGTGTTCGGCACCGCGTTCACGCTCAACGGCAAATCGATCATCAGCGCCAGCCGTGACCGTACCGTGAAGCTGTGCGAAGTGGATACCGGCGCGCTGATCGGCAACGTCACCACGCTCGATCCGACGCAGCCTTCCAGCGGCATGCGGCAACTGATTCGCCGGCCGACCGCCGACCAGTGTTTGGCGGGCGGCGAGGACGGCATTCCGCGTCTCTACGGCGGTGAGGTGAAGGGCGGCGCGGGCGGCAACCTGATCCGCACTTACGGCAAGTTGCCGGGGAAGGTGGAATCGGCCGCCTTCAGCGCTGATGGCAAGATGCTCGCAGCCGGCGGCGTCGGCGGCACGGTGATGGTCTACGGCACGGACGACGCCCGGCAGGTCGCGAAGCTGTCCGTGCCCTGCACGACCTTCGCGCTATCGTTCCAGCGCGACGGCAAGGCCCTCGCCGTGGCCGGGCACGATGGCAAAGTGCGGCTCTTCAATCTCGCCGACGGCAAGCCGCTCGCCGAGTTCGTGCCGGTGCCGTTGACCCCGGCGAAGAACTGACCGGTTGTCGCGAGAGTAGATGATCTGTTGGCTGAAGTAGCCTGGGTGGCACATCCCTCGGTACTCCGAGGGCGTGCCGAACCCTGAAACCACTCCATCCCGGCCAGCG
>JAEUIF010001143.1 GCA_016795185.1 Planctomycetia bacterium
ATGGTGCCGTCGCTCAGGCGGGCCTTCAGGCTGCGGATTTCCAGCCGGTAGTTGGCCAGGGCGTCCTGGTCGATGTCGATGAAGCGCAGGCCCCAGTTGAAATGCGTGTCCCACTTGCTGACCAGGCCGCTCAGGTGAAACTGGAGGCGCTGCGCGGCCTGGAAGTGGTGCGGGCGCAGAAACATGCCTTCGTGCCAGTGGATGGGACGCGGATTCATGTCGGCGCGGACTCCGGCGGTTGGTCGGGCAAACTCGGATTCATTCTAAGCGGCAGAGGCGAAAATGCCACGGAGGACGCGAGATCGTTGGTTGGCGTGGGGGTTGGCTGAGAGCGCTGCCCTCGAACATTATTCTGTCACACCGGGCAGCCCTTTTCGTATTCGTGTTGGTGCGGCGGTCCTTCGGAAGTGGCCGACCGGCTCCGAACCTTCACTTGCCAAGGCACCGACGCCAGTTAGCATAAGCAGCGTCTCCGGGCTATTTCGCCGCGCCACCGGCACGGACCGGACGGCGCATCACCCGCTCGCACCGTAGGAACTGTATGGCCACCATCAGTCAAGACAACCGACTCCTGGCCGTATCGACCCCACTGGGGAAGGACGTGCTGCTGCTCACCGGCTTCAGCGGCAAGGAGTCCCTGTCGCGCCTGTTCACCTACCAGCTCAACCTGGTCTCCGAAAAGGAAGACATCGCCGCCAAGGACATCATCGGCAAGAACGTGACGTGGTGTGTTGCCCGCCCCGGCGAGGAACCGCGCTTCTTCAACGGCGTGGTCAGCCGGTTCGCCTCCGGCGGCAAGGGCCTGCACCAGCTGCGCGGTTACCGTGCCGAGGTCGTGCCCTGGCTCTGGATGCTGACGCGCACCGCCAATTGCCGCATCTTTCAGCAAATGTCCGTCCCGGACATCATCAAGACGATGTTCGACGAGATGGGCTTCAACGACTACGACCTGGTCCTGAGCCAGCCGCACCCGGTGCGCGACTACTGCGTGCAGTACCGCGAGACGACCTTCAACTTCGTTTCGCGCCTCATGGAAGACGAGGGCATCTTCTACTACTTCCGGCACGAGAACGCCAAGCACACCCTGGTGCTGCGCGACCGCGTCAGCGGTTACGAGGACTGCGTGGAGAAGTCCGTGCCCTTCAGCGCCGGCGGCATGGCCAAGAACCATATCAACGCCTGGGAGCATCAGTACGAGTTCCGCCCCGGCAAGTGGACACAGACCGACTACAACTTCGAGACGCCCAGCACCCCGCTGCTGACGACCACGCAGACGGTGGTGAAGCTGCCCGACGCGCCGAAGTTTGAGATTTTCGACTACCCTGGCGAATACCTGGTCAAACCCGACGGCGAGGCCCGCACCAAGCTGCGCATGGAAGAGGAAGAAGTCGCGCACGACGTGGTCAGCGGCGCCAGCGGCTGCCCGACCTTCACGCCGGGTGGCAAGTTCACCCTGGAACAGCACGAGGTCGAAGCCGAGGCCGGCAAGGAATACGTCATCACCGCGATTCAACACTCGGCCGTCGATACCTCGTTCGACACCGACCAGGGCCGCGCGGATTACAGCAACAGCTTCACGTGCATCCCCGCCGCCGTGGTCTTTCGCGCCCCGCGCGTCACGCCCAAGCCGGTGGTGCAAGGGGCGCAGACCGCGGTGGTGGTCGGCCCGCCCGGCGAGGAGATTTACACCGACAAGTACAGCCGCATCAAGGTGCAGTTCCACTGGGACCGCGAGGGCAATTACGACGAGAACAGCTCCTGCTGGATTCGCGTCTCGACCATTTGGGCCGGCAAGGGCTATGGCATCATCAACATCCCGCGCATTGGCCAGGAAGTGATCGTCGATTTCCTCGAAGGCGACATCGACCGGCCGCTGGTGATCGGCAGCGTCTACAACGCGGAACAGATGCCGCCCACCGGCTTGCCGAAGTCGAAGATGGTCGGCGGGCTGCGTTCCAACAGCACGCCGGGCGGCGGCGGCTATAACGGGTTGATCATGGATGACACCAAGGGCAAGGAAAAGATCACGCTGCACGGCCAATACGACATGGACACGACCATCGAGCACGACGACTCGCAGCACGTCGTCAACAACCGCTCGATCAGCGTGGACGGCACGCACACCGAGACGATCAAAAAGGACACCAAGATCACCGTCAGCGAGGGCAACTTCAGCCACGACGTGGCCAAGGGCACGGCGACCTACCACGTGAAGAGCGACGTTTCCGAGTCGTTCGAGGCCAAGCTGACCACGATCGTCACGGATGCGGTCTCCGAGACCTACAACGCGACGCAGTCCACGACGGTCAAGAAGAAGCTGCTGATCCAATCGACGGAAGCCGACATCGAAATCAACGGCAAGACCGAGATCAAGCTCATCAGCGGGCTCAGCTCGATCGTGCTCAAGGCGGACGGCACCATTCAGATTTCGGGCAAGGACATCAGCATCGCCGGCACGGACAAGACGGTCACGGGCGTGGGCAACCAGAACGTGACCTGCGACAAGGCCCAGGTGGCGACCTCGGGCGCGGCCATCAACTCGTCGGCCACCGGCAAGCACGAGATCACCGGGGCCGTGGTGAAGATCAACTGATCGTTCAAGAGCCCTCTCCCCTGGCGGGAGAGGGGTAGGGGTGAGGGGGGAAGTCGTTGCAAAGTCTAACCCCTCACCCCCAACCCCTCTCCCGCCTGGGGAGAGGGGAGGAAAGACAAAGGAAC
>JAEUIF010000635.1 GCA_016795185.1 Planctomycetia bacterium
GCCGTGAATGGGAATCGTCGGCCCCCGCTCGGCGGCGGTCTGCTTCCAGAGCACCTTGCCGTCGGCAGCGCTCAAGCAATGAACCTGCCACTGGTAGACCATGTCTGGCGGCTGTGGGTTCTTGTTGAAGCCGCCGCCCTTGCCGAAGCCACCCGCGCCGTTCGAGGGCTTCTTCTGTTTGTCGCTGACGGCCGTGGTGACGAACACCTTATCGCCCCAGACCACCGGCGACGACCAGCCGTAGCCGGGCAATTTCGCGGTCCACTGAATGTTCTTGGTGCCGTCCCATTCGGTGGGCAAGCTGCCGCCTGGAGCGACGCCGTCACCCTTGGTGCCGCGGAATTGGGTCCAGTTTTCGGCCTGAGCCACCGTGGCGAAGCAGCACAGAATCAACGCGATGAAACCGACAACAAGACGCGACATGAAGCACCTCCGGAGCAAGAGCCGTTGGGCGGTTAAACCCCGACAGCAGCCGATCCGGCCGGCGCGGGCGTGAAGTTTTGTCCCTCGGCGGCCGATTTCGCAATACCTGGAGCGGCGACGATGGTTAGACATGGGTATCGGTGACACATCCAGTCCGCGAGGTAGTGCCGATGATTCTTCTCCCATCACGCTCGGTGCTCGGCGGCGGCTTGCTACTGGCGAGCTGGCTAACACTGTCGGCGACTGTTTCGGCGCAGGCCGAGTTGAAACGAGAACCGGCGGCGAACGCCGCGCCGACGCCGGAGCAAAGCGCCTTTTTCGAGAAGAGCATTCGCCCCGTGCTGATCCGCGAATGCTACTCGTGCCACAGTTCGACCTCCGAGAAGATCAAGGGCGGCCTGACCGTCGATACGCGCGACGGACTGCGCAAGGGCGGGGACTCCGGCCCGGCCGTGGTCCCCGGCGACCCCAAGCAAAGCCTGCTGCTCCAGGCGATGAAGCATGCGTCCGACGATCTCAAGATGCCGCCGAAAAAGAAGCTCAGCGACGACATCCTCGCGGACTTCGAGAAGTGGATCGCGATGAACGCGCCCGATCCGCGCGGCGGCACGGCGACGGCGAAGACTCAGCCCATCGACATCGAGGCGGGACGCAAGTTCTGGTCGTTCCAGCCGGTGAAGAAGGTGGCCCCCGCCGCCGTGAAGGACGGCGCCTGGCCGAAGACCGACATCGACCGCTTCATCCTCGCTAGCCTGGAAGCCAAGAAGCTCAAGCCCGTCGCGGACGCGGATGCCCGCACGCTGCTGCGTCGCCTGCACTTCGACATCGTCGGCCTGCCGCCCACCCCCGAAGAAGTCGAAGCATTCGCCAAGGCATACGCCGCTAATCCACAGGTAGCGCTGGAAGAAACAGTGAGCAAGCTGCTGGCTTCACCGCAATTCGGCGAACGCTGGGGCCGCCACTGGCTCGACATCGCCCGCTACGGCGAATCGAGCGGCCGGGCCGCGAACTTCGCCTATCCGCACGCCTGGCGTTATCGCGATTACGTCATCGCGGCCTTCAACGCCGACAAGCCCTATGACCAGTTCATCCGCGAGCAACTGGCGGGCGATCTGCTTTCGGCCAAGGACGACAAGGAGAAAGCGGAGTTCCTGGTCGCCACCGGCTTCCTGGCCATCGGCCCGAAGTCGCATGACGAACGCAATCCCCGGCAATTCCAGATGGACGTGGCGGACGAGCAGATCGACGCCACCTTCCAGGTCTTTCAGGGGCTGACCGTGGCCTGCGCCCGCTGCCACGATCACAAATTCGACCCGATTCCGCAAAAGGATTACTACGCGCTGGCGGGCATCTTCCGCAGCACGGAAACCTGTTACGGCACCATCCGCATCATCCAGAGCAATCACCCCAGTCCGCTGGTGACGTTGCCGAAGGATGCCGGCGTGACAATCCCGCTCGAACCGCTCACCGCCGAGCGCCGGGCGTCGATCGAGAAGCAGATTCAGGACACGCGCGATGAAATGGCCAAGCTGACGGGCCAGGATACGTTCATTCGTCGCATCTTCATGCAAAGCCGGATCGCGACGCAGCAGAGCCAGCTGGCCCTGTACGAAACCGATGGCACGCCGAAGCCGCTGGCGATGGGCGTGCGTGACCGCCGGCTATCCGCCGACAGCCGGCTCTACGTGCGCGGCGAGCTCGACCAGCCGGGCGAAACCGTCAAGCGCGGCTTCCCCCAGGTGCTGACGACGAAGCAGCCCAGTCTCGGCGCGAGCAGCGGTCGCCGTGAACTGGCCGACTGGATCGCCTCCAAGGAAAACCCGCTCACGGCGCGCGTGATGGCGAATCGCGTCTGGCTGCACCTCATTGGCCAGGGGTTGGCGCCCACGCCCGACAACCTCGGTGCTTCGGGACAGCCCGCGAGTCATCCAGAACTACTTGACCACCTCGCGCTATCCCTGGTTGACAACGGCTGGTCGGTGAAACGGCTGATTCGCTCCATCGTCCTGAGCCGGACCTATCAGCTTTCCTCGCAGTTCGATCGCAAGAATTTCGAGGCCGACCCGGACAACGTGCTGGTCTGGCGCATGCCGAAGCGTCGCCTGGAAGCCGAGGCGCTGCGCGACACCATGCTGGCGCTGAGCGGCCGGCTCGAACTGACACCGCCCAAGGGCAGCACGGTAGCGCGCGGCGGCGAGGGCAACGTCGGCTTCCGTTTCCGCGCCGGCGGCGACTCGGCCGCGACCGACACGCACCGCACGGTCTACCTGCCTATCGTTCGCGACCAGGTGCCCGAGGTGCTGACGATCTTCGATTTCCCCGATCCCAGCCTCATCATCGGCGAACGGCCGACGACCACCATTCCCGCGCAATCGCTGTACCTGATGAATAACCCGTTCGTTATTCGCCAGGCGGAAGGCCTGGCCGACAAACTCCTCGCCAGTGGCGACGACGACACCGCCCGGCTGACGCGCGCTTATCAACTCTGCTATTCGCGCTCGCCGTCGGACAAGGAACTGCAAAAGGCCCGCAAGTTCCTGGAGGACTACGGGCAGAAACAACCGCGCCGTTCGACGTGGACGGCCCTGTGCCAGGCGCTCTTCGCCAGCGCGGAATTCAGCCACCGATAACCGCTCGCGGTTTAGCACGGAGACACGACCCATGAACCCGAACGCGAAACTGTTCTCCCGCCGCGCCGCCCTGAAGGGCACTGCCGCGGGCTTCGGCTATCTCGCCTTCGCCGGCCTTTCGACCTGGGCGGCGGAGAAGGAAAACCCGCTCGCGCCCAAGAAGACACACTTCCCCGCGCGGGCCAAGCGCGTCATCTTCCTGTGCATGGAAGGCGCGCCCTCGCACGTCGATACCTTCGACTATAAGCCGAAGCTGACGGCGGACGACGGCAAGCCGTCGCGCGGCGGCCGGGGCTTCGGCGGCAAGCTACTGGCCTCGCCCTGGAAGTTCGCCCAGCACGGCCAGGGCGGCCTGTGGATTTCGGAGGTCTTTCCGAAGCTGGCCGAGCAGGCCGACGACCTGTGCCTGCTGCGCGGCATGCACACCGACGTGCCGGCCCACTCGCAAGCGTTCTTGCAGATGCACACCGGCGTGTTCCAGTTCAAGCGGCCCTCGCTGGGCAGCTGGTGCTTCTACGGGCTGGGTTCCGACAACGAGAACCTGCCGGGCTTCGTCACCATTCGGCCGCCGCTGCAAAACGGCGGGCCGGCAAACTATGGCAGCGCCTTCCTGCCCGCGATCTGCCAGGGCACGCCCATCGGCGGCGGTGGCGGCTTCGGCGGCGGTGGCTTTGGCGGCGGCCAGGGCGGCGCGGCCGCGGTGAGCAACATCCGCAACCCACGCCAATCCAGCGACGCGCAGCGGGCGCAGCTCGACTTCATCCAGTCCCTGAACCGCGACACGCTCGAACGCGAACCGCACAACGCCGAGGTCGAGGGCGCGATCGAGTCCTTTGAGCTGGCGTTCCGCATGCAGAAGGACTTGCCCAAGGTGATGGACATCTCGGGTGAAACGGCGGCCACCAAGGAGCTGTACGGCATCGGCGAGCAGACGACCGAAAACTTTGGCCGGCAATGCTTGCTGGCGCGCCGGCTCGTCGAAGCCGGTGTGCGCTTCGTCGAAATCACGTCGGGCCAGTGGGACCACCACCGCGACCTGAAGAACGCGCTGGGCAACAAGGCGCAAAGCGTCGATAAGC
>JAEUIF010000701.1 GCA_016795185.1 Planctomycetia bacterium
GTCAGGATTTGCCGGTCGATCACCGACTGCTTGAAGTTCGGCGCGTACTCGTTGACCATGTCGAAGCAGCGGTCGGCGAACCTGTCCTTGATCTCGTCCCAGTTGCCTTCCTTCAGTTTGTACGGCGCGTACTGCACGAACATCGACAGCAGGTGCTTGCCGGGCGGTGCCACCGTCGGATCGACGCTCGACGGAATCGTGCACTCCAGCACGGGCGACTCCGACGGTTTGCCGTACTTGCAGTCGTCGTAGGCTTTCTCGATGAAATCCAGGCTGGGGCAGAGATGCACCGTGCCGCGATGTTGCGGCCCCGGCTGGTTGCCCGGCAGCGCCTTGAAGTCCGGCACCTCGCTCAGCGCCACGTTGATCTTCAATGAAGCGCTCGAATAGTCGATGTTTTTGATGCGCGTCAAAAAGTCTTCGGGCAAGTCCTTCGCGTCCATCAGCTTGACGAAGGTGACGTTGCAATCCGCGTTGGACGCCACTTGCTTGGCGTGGAACTCCGTACCGTCCTGAAGCGCGACGCCGTAAGCGGCCCCGCCGCGGACCAGAATTTTGCCCACGGGGACGTTGGTGCGAATCACCGCGCCGAACTGCTTCGCGGCGGAGGCCAGCGATTGCGTGATGCAGCCCATGCCGCCGCGCATGTAGCCCCAGACGCCGCGCACACCGTTGCACTCGCCCATCACATGATGGAACAGCACGTAGGCGGTGCCGGGCATCGACGGCGAGGCCATCGCGCCGATGATGCCGTCGGTGGCCAGCGTGGCTTTCAACTCATCGGATTCAAACCAGCGGTCGAGAATGACCCGGGCCGAGCCGGTCAGGATGTCCACGGCGTCGGCCGCGTCCTTGCCCAGCTTGCGGAAGCGCCAGCCGAGCTGGCCGAGCTTCCAGAGTTCCTTCGGGTGCAGGGAGAACGGATTGGGCGGCGTCTCTTCGAGGGTCGGCTCGATGAAATCGGCGATGCGCTCCAGCATCTTCTCGTAGCGGGGCAGCGCCTCGGCGTCCTTCACGGAGAATTTGGAGACTTCCTTGCGGTTCTGCTCGACGTCCGGCCCCATCATCAGGTAGCGGCCGTCGTGAAACGGAGTGAACGACGACGGATTGCGCGGCAGCATCTCGAAGCCGTGCTTTTTCAGTTCCAGGTCGCGGATGATCTGCGGCCGGAACAGGCTGTTGACGTAGGCCGCGGTCGATACCTTGAAGCCGGGAAACGCCTCCTCGGTGACGCAGGTGCCGCCGATGATCTCGCGCCGCTCCAGCACCAGCACTTTCTTGCCGGCCTTGGCCAGATAGGCGGCGGCCGTCAGTCCGTTGTGCCCCGCGCCGATGATGATGACGTCGTAGGTGTCCGGCATGCCGTGCCTCCGGGTGCTGTCTGCGGCCGTTGCGCACATGTGCTTCCAGGCAAGCAAGGCTTGTTGTATCGAAAATGCGGGCATCAAGGACGCTGGAATGCCAATCGAACAGGCAAATCTTCTGCGATTTCAATACGCTGTGCTTGATATTGATTGCAGATCATTTATAATTGATTTGTATATTTTATCTGAAATAACGATCTTATGTTGGGCGAAGAAAACACTCCTGTCGAACTGATCAATTTGGGTAAGTGGCTGCGCAACGGTCGCCTGGGGCGCGACCTCACGCAGCGGGAACTCGCGGAACGGTGCGGCATCGCCCAACCGCGAATTTCCGGCATTGAAAAGGGAGCAGTGCTGCCGACGCTTCCGCAGTTGCTGCGGTTGGCTCGCGCGTTAGGGCTGCCGTTCCAGTGGTTTCTCACGTGCTCGACCAGACCAGGCAAGGACATACCGCAAATCGCCCTCGAATTGCATGCCTTGGGGATCGTTGACCTGCTGATTCCGAACGCCATCGTTCCAGGCGCGTTCCGCGCGGTGGAAGAGATCGTCGCGTTGGCCGTGAGCGGCGATCAACCAGAGACGCGGATCATTGAAGCCATTCCAGCCGCGTTGGCTTGGAACCGCTGGTCGCATGTGGTGTTGCGGGCTTACAGTCAAGCCAATGACCCGCGAGCGGGCTTTCGGCTCGCGTGGCTGGCCGACGTGGCACTGACGATTGAACGCACGAATGGCTTTCCGGGCGGTTGCCTCCAGCCCCGGGAGCTCGAGGTATTCATCCGCTGGTGGTACAAGCGACTACCATCATCCCGCCCGGATGACCTGGGACGTCCGGCGACGGGGGCTGCTCTTCCGCCCGTATCGAAACGGTGGAAGATTGCCTACGATGCACCCTTGTCCGCATTCGCGGAGCGGGCGAGGCACTTGCATTCGATGCGAGCGAAGTTGACAGCGACGTCACCGACCTGAAGCTCGTTGACCAGTTCATACACAGGCCGCGCCTTCGTTGCCTTACGCGATCCGCTCTCCATTCCACAAGGACAGGCGATGAACGAACTGATCCTTGAATTCCTGAACCGCCTCGATGCCTTGCTGCTTCCTTTCGCGACCCAGGGCGAGCGTTTCGACATGTATCACCTGGGCCGGTCGGCCCTGATAATGCACTACGGGCTCCGCCTCGCAACCAAAGACATCGACATTGTCGGGACAGGAAACTCCAGGCTGGAAAACAAGGCGCTTGAGCTCTTGGGCAAAAACACCGATATCGCCAATTTGCTCGGCGTGTACCTGGATGTAGTGGCCCAGGCTATCCCGCCGGTGCCGAGGTGGTTCCGCGAGCGCTGTCGCCCAGTGGCGGGAAACTGGCAAGTGGTGCGGCTATGGCAACTCGAAGTGCATGATCTGGCGACCACCAAGTTGAAGAGCTTTCGCCACCACGACAAACAAGACTTGCAAGCCCTGTGCGACAAGGGCCTGTTAGAGGTTGGCAAACTGCGGGAATCTCTCGATGCCGCGTTCCCCTGGCGGTCGCCCAAGGAGGGAGACGGGGACAACGACCCGGATACTCCGGATTGGGGTACGGCGTTGACGAACTTCAAGCGCGTGGAAAAATACTTGAACGGCGAACTGCGCTCGCTTTGAGTTTACCTGGAATACCGAAAACAGCACCGCCAGGAACACCCGACGCTCCGGTTGTTCCTGGCGGTTGCGCTGCCGCCAGCGGCTAGCGGGCGGCGGGCTCGCCGCACGCTACTGCTCGCTCACTTGAGCAGCCGGTCGATCAGGCACTCCGTGGAGTTCTTGAACATCGGCTCCTGGACGCCGGGATGGACCAGCGTCACCTCCACACCGGCGGCCTTCAGCTTTTCGGCGAGCTTCAGGCCCATGATGCCCGAATGCGTCGGGTCTTTCGGCGAATCACCCACGACCGGCTTCTCGCCGCCGTAGAACATGAAGATCGGCGGATCGTCCTTGCTGACGTGCTCCATCGGCGAGTATTCCTTGATCCACTTCATGACCTTCTCGCGGTTGTCGATCAGCTCCTGAAAGTTCTTCAGGCCGAAGGCATGTGCGCCGTAGCCGTAGTTCGGCATCCACTCGCGCAGCTCCTTCGGATCGAGCGACACCTGCGCCCCGTTGACCGCCGCGCAGTAGAGGCGGGTCGATTCGCGGGCGATAGGGTCCGTGCTCTTGGGGTCGGCCAGGTCGTCGTGGAAGGCCAGCCAGAGCGACGAGCAGCCGCCGGCCGAACCGCCGGTGGCGCCGATCTTCTTCTTGTCGAGGTTCCATTCGGCGGCCTTGGAGCGGACGAACTGCAAGGCGCGGGCGGCATCCTCCAGCGGGGCCTTCACCGGCGGCTCGACCTTGTCCTCGACGCCGTTCTGGGTGTAGCGATAGTTGATGGCCACGACGGAGATGCCCTTATCGAGAAACGGCTGCGGATTGGTCTTCTTGTCGCCGGCCCGCCAGCCGCCGCCGTGGATGTAGAAGACGACGGGCGTCGGCTTGTCCGACTTGGCCTGGTAGAAGTCGAGCACCTGGCGGGGATGGCTGCCATAGGCCACGCCGATGAGCTTCTTGGGCTCGTCGGCGGCCCGGCCGGACAGCGCGAGGGTCAACAAGGCCAGCGCGGCCAGCAAACGTTTCATGGGGTTGGCTCCTGGGGTGGGGTCCTGGGCGGAGCCATTGTACGCGGACGTCGCTCGTCATGGCGACAGACTTTTCGGCGGCTGCGGACGAAGCATTCTGCAAAATCCGCATCGAGCACGTTCTGGCGGGCAGCGCTTGACCAACGCTTGGCGTGCCCGGTCATACCGGGTAGAAATGCCGGGGGCCGCTGCTCGTCGCGGACTGCAACAAGCTAAC
>JAEUIF010000721.1 GCA_016795185.1 Planctomycetia bacterium
GGCTTCACGTTCCGCGTAAGAATAGCTGCCATGCCGGCGCAGGATGCCTGCCGCCACGCTATAGCGGTCGCCGGCCCGTACGGTCACCACGGTGCGGCCCGCCTTGACCTCTTTTTCGTAGTATTGAGCTTCCTCCTCCGAGATGCCAAAGCCGACCAGGATGCCGACCAGGCCGCCGATGACGGCACCGCCCGCGGCATTCGCCAGCATGACTGCCAGCGTGCCGCCCGCGATCACTGGGCCGAGCACGGGAATCATGCCCGTCAAGATGCCCAACCCCACGAGGCCGCCCAGGCCCGCGCCAGCCACCGCACCCGCACCCACCGCGGCCCCAATCGCCGCACCGCGATCATCGTCCGCATCCACGCCGTGCGGTCCCACGATGCCGATTTCGTCATTGGTGAAACCGGCCTCGCGCAGTTCCGTCACCGCGTGGTTCGCCTGATAGCGGTCGGAAAACACGCCCACCGCCACTTGATGTTTGTCGGTATTCATGGTTTGTCCCTCGCGTCCTCGGTTTTGCCGTTCAGGAAAGGTCCTGCCCGGCACCCCCTGTGCCGGGTAACACAAAAACCGCAAAAGCAATGCCAAGCCGGCGGCGCGCGCCCTGGTTATAATGGCACTGCCAAGCACGAGGGAATGCCGATGATTGCCCGAATCGCCGAACCGCCGCCGCGACTCTGGACCAAGGACGAGTTCTACCGCCTGGCCGACCTCGGCTTCTTTCAGGGCCAGAAGGTCGAACTCTGGGAGGGCGAAGTCGTGGTGATGAGTCCGCAGGGACCGCTACATTACACACGTATGGAGCGAGTCCGCAAATTGCTCGAACGCATGCTCGGTCCCGCGTTCCTGGTTCGCATGCAAGGACCGATTTCGCTGGGTGTTCATTCCGAGCCCGAACCAGATATTGCGGTCGTGCTGTCGGATGACTATTCCCATGCCCATCCCCACGCGGCCCTGCTCATTGTCGAAATCTGCGACAGCAGCCTGAGCATCGACCGCGGCAGTAAGGCGAGCCTCTACGCACGGCACGGCATCGCCGACTACTGGATCGTGAACCTGATCGACGACCAACTGGAAGTCTATCGCCAGCCGCAGGTCGATCCATCCCAGCCCTACGGCTACTCGTTCGCGGCACCGACGGTGCTCGGCCGGAGCGATTCAGTAACGCCCCTGGCGTTGCCGTCGCTGGTGATTGCAGTGGATGAGTTGCTGGGATGAGTGCTCGCCTTGGGATCGCGGCACGCCTAATGATCGAACACCGAGGCCAGGTCCATCAATGAAACTGATCCTCGCCATCATCCAGCCGTCGAAGCTGGAAGCCGTCAAGCAGGCCCTGAGCGATGTCGCGGTCTTCCGCATGACCATCGTGGACGTGCAAGGGTTCGGCCGGCAGAAGGGGCATTCGGAAACCTATCGCGGGCACGAACTGAACGTGCAATTGCTGCGCAAGGTGCAGTTGCAAATCGCCGTCAACGAAGATTTCGTCGAGCCGACGGTCAACGCCATCATGTCGGCGGGACGCACCGGCCCCGAAGGCCGCATCGGCGACGGCAAGATATTCATCCTGCCGCTGGAGGATTGCATCCGGATTCGCACCGGCGAGCGCGGCCCGGAGGCGATTTAATGCAGGTGCAACAGTCATCTTGCTCGATCAGTGGTCTTGGGTGCCATGCCCACGGCTTTGCGT
>JAEUIF010000735.1 GCA_016795185.1 Planctomycetia bacterium
GTCAGGATGTCGTGCAGCACTTGCACCGCGCGAACGATGTGCGGGCCTTTGTTGAGCATCACGCACTCGGCGCGCTGCGCCAGGGCGGCGTCGGTGATTTCCGCGCGCGACGGGATGCCCTCTTTCGCCAGGCTTTCCAGCACCTGCGTCGCCCAGACCACTGGCACGTGGGCAGCCTCGCAAATCCAGAGGATTTCTTCCTGCACCTCGGCGAGCCGTTCGTAGCCCGCTTCCACGGCCAGGTCGCCGCGCGCGATCATCACCCCGTGGCTGGGCCAGCGCATCGCGGCCAGCAACAGCTTGGGCAACTGCTCGAAGCCCCGCTTGGTTTCGATCTTCAGCACGATGCCGACGCGCTCCCCGGACAGAGCTTGCAGCCGGCCTTGCAGCAGCTGCACGTCTTCGACCTCGTGGACGAACGACAGGCCGACCAGGTCGGCGTGGGCGGCGACGAACTCCAGGTCTTCGAGGTCTTTCGCGGTCAGGGCCGGCAGGCGCAGCACGCTGTCGGGCAGGTTGATGCCCTTGTCCGCGCGCAGCTTCTCGCCGGCGGCGCGGGCGTGCGTGATCTGCACGCGGATGGCATCGTCCTCGACCGAGCGAATGACACCACCGATCTTGCCATCGTCCAGCCAGATGCGTTCGCCGGGCCGCACATCGGCAAAGACTTCCGGCAGCGTGCAGCTGATCTGTGCGGGCGTCAGCAAGCGATGGTTGGAATCGTAGGTGGCCGGGCGGCCCGGCGTCGGTTCGCGGGTCAGCAGCAGGGTATCGCCCTGGAACAGCAGTAGGGTCTGCTCGCTGGCGGGCAGATCGCCCACGGGGAAAACGCCGTGCTTGGGCGACTTGTGGCCGGCGCGCTCCAGGCGCAGGGAAGTCCCACCGGCCAGGTAGACGGTGCGCGCCGATTCGGCCCAGCAGCCGCGGCCGGTCACATCCACGATCGTCAACTGGCGGCGCGACAGCCGAGCATCGCGGAACTTCAGCGTGTCGCCGACATGCAGCCGGTCCAGCCAGTCGGCGGGGATCGGCACCACGGCATCGGCTGGCGTGGGCGGGCGAATCGGGTCTTCCTGGGCGCAGAGCCAGATGCGCGCCGGTGCTTGCACCCGGCCGAAGACGTCGCGCGTCGGCCGCCATTTCAGGACCGAGGGACCGGGCTCCACCGGGCCGGTGCGCAGCTTCGGGCCGCCCAGGTCCATCAAGACCTTGCAGTGCCGGCCGGTCGCTTCCTCCGCCCGCCGCAGGTTCTGGATGATGCGCAGCCAGATGTCCGGGCCATCGTGGGCGCAGTTGATTCGCATGCAGTCCATGCCGCCGACGAGCAGTTCATGGACCAGGGTATAGTCGCGCGCCGCCTCGCCCGGCATCGTCACCATGATGCGCACGCCGCGCGTGCCGGGCTGCGGGCCGAGCAAAGCTTCGGTGTGTTGCTCCAGCAGGTTGCGGCCCTCGATGAAGCCGACGGCGTCGGCGTCCGAAGCCTGGTGGGGTCGATCCGCCAGACGGTGCAGCACTTGCAGCACCGCATCCATCGTATGCAAGACGTGCGCTTCGGAGCGCCCCAGCGAGGATAGCCCCAGGGCCGCCAGGGAAGCCTGCAAGGGGCGAATGTCATGGCTGCGCAGCGCCAGGTAATGCAGCAGGTTGCGGGCGCTGTCGCGGTGGCTGGCGTGCAGGCCGTCGGACTCGGCCAGCCAGGTTTCCTCCATGTGCAGCATGGCGGCCCGCAGCGACTGGCAGCGGTCGATGAGGGCGGTCAGACTGTCCGGCTCCACCACCGCCCGGCCGCCCGTAGGTTCCGCAAACGTCCCGTTGTGCATCGCAGTCTCCTCGCGCGGCGCTGCTTTTTGGAAGCGCTTCCGAGCCATCACCCACGCGTTCTTTTCCGCCCGCGGTATTTGATAGTAGCGGCCAGAGTACGGTTGGTAAACGAACGGTGAGGAAATGAAGAGGAGGCCGGGAAGCCCGCGTGTGCCGGGGCGGACGCGCCGGGAGTTTCTCCGAACCGGTACGTGGCTCAGATGTATAATCACCGCGACGGGTCGTATGACGCCCGCTGCCAGGGAGCGGCTGTCGGCAGTACGTCGGGCTTTCCAGCCCGACACGCCGTACCCGCGACACGCCGCGCCCGTTCCACGGAACTGCATGATCCCGGCGCTGGGTGTCGGGCTGGAAAGCCCGACGTATCCGCGCGTGAGACGATATTTCCTGGACGTTACATTATGAACGCACCCGAATCGCACGACGGCGAGTTTGCCGCGTACCTGCACCACCATCACCAGCTGGCGACCGAGGTCGCCAAGTCGCTGGGCGAAAAGGTCCAGCGCTTCGAGAAGAAGCTGGCGGACCTGCATCACCGACTGGCTGCCGTGGAAGAGGTCAACGAAGCGCACGTCAAGCTCGGCTTCTTTTCGGTCAAGCTGCGCGAGGGCCTGACCGACCTGTTCAAGAGCAAGTATCGCCCGCTGCACGAGCGCACGCGCGCGGTCCTCGAAGACTGCATTCACGATCTCCGCGAACGGCTCAAGGCCATCCTGACCTACGACTGGGAGGCCAAGGGCCGGCACGACCTCGACGACAACCACGCCAAGGTCGCCTTCCTGAAGGAGTACGCGCACCACTTCGACACGCTGGTCAAGGACATCGAGGACTTCCGCAAGGACATCACCCACCGCTTCAAGTCGGCGCTGCTGCTGGAAAAGGCCGCCTTCGAGCAACTCCAGAACTACCTGGAAAAGAAGGCCGACTACAAGCAGGCGGCCAAGGAACTCAAGGCCAAGGAAAAGGCGGCGGTCAAGGAAAAGGACTACGAGCAGGCCGCGGACTACGAACGCGCGGTGCAGGTCTTCAAGAAGAAGTATGAGGAAGCGGAGAAGTCGCTGGAAGAGAACTTGAAGGGGCTGTGACAGCGGCCCGCAACTGGAGGAGAACGCCCATGACGGAGCAGGAGTGGCTGGGGTGTGCCGATCCCAGGGAGCTACTGCGGTTCTTTGAAGGGAAGACGAGTGACCGGAAATTCATGTTGTTTGCAGTGGCTTGCTGTCGAAGCATCTGGGAAATGCTGACGGACGAGCGGAGCCGCGAGGCGATCCATGTAGCGGAGCGGTATGCCGATAACCTTGCTGATGAGCGAGAAATAGCTAACGCCGCAAAGCTCGCGTGGGAGGCTATCCAGGCTTCGCAACATCCGCTCACTCCCTGGGCTGCACGGTCGGCCTGGGCCATGGTCGCTCATGTTGGTGCAGCCCCCCTTTTGGCTCGAGAGACTGCCGACTCGGTCTCAAGTGCTGTCTGCTCGGCTGTCAGGCCAAGAAAACAGGAGCGTTTTCGTGAAGCGCGTAAGAGCCGACTCAATCTGCAAAGGACTGCTGAACTGTCCTTCATTCGGGACGTCTTCGGCAACCCCTTCCGCCCGGTGACGGCCAAACCCGCCTGGTTCACGTCCACCGTCATTTCCCTCGCAACAGCTGTCTACGACGAACGTGGCTTCGACCGCATGCCCATCCTCGCCGATGCGCTGGAAGACGCCGGCTGCGACAATGCCGACATCCTGAATCACTGCCGGCAGCCGGGGGAGCATGTGCGCGGCTGCTGGCTCGTGGACCTCATCCTTTCAAAA
>JAEUIF010000777.1 GCA_016795185.1 Planctomycetia bacterium
CATAGCTAAAGAGAACACCGAACGGCCGGTGTTCTCCTGGCTGCACGTTTACACGCACAGCACGCTTTCCTGCTCGACGGGCTTCCAGCTCAACATCACCGCGGCATTCACCTTCTCGATGAGCCGCTGCATCTCCTCGCTGCCCAGCAGCTCCACCACGACCTTGGCGAGCTTGCGGGGCACCGGGCTCTGCTGCATCTCGATCAGCCAGTGCAGCTCTTCCTCGGTCAACATGCTCGCCTCGAACTTCTGGGCGTACAGCTCCTCGATGTCCGCCGCCAGGGACAGCATGACCCTCGTGTGCTGCTCCTTGAAGGAGACCAGGGAGCCGTCGCACGGGTCGATGCCCATGACGCGGCCCATCTGATCGATGGCGGCCTGGCTGGCGGCGGTAGCCGTGGCCGTGTCGGCGGTGATGGCACTGGCCAGCTCGCGGCAAAGCTCGGAACGGTTCATGGAAACACTCCTCACAGGACAGGGGTGGTATGAATCCACATCGACCCATCCTGCCCCGTTCCGGCTCGCGATTTAGCCTGGTGTTGACGCCGGTGTCGCCAGGTGAGCTGCATCTGCACGTACGCCGGCAATAGAATCGCTCGCCACCCACGCGATAGCTGAATTCCGGCTCCCAACGAGGCAGTGTTGGAAAAGCGGTGCCGTAACCATCGCAACCTCATTCCCAAAAGGAGCGTTTCTCATGGCACGACAGTATTTCGTCAGCTTGAATCCCGCGGACTGGGTGGCCTTTCTGTACAACGCCGGTGGCAACCTGCACCACGGCCTCGACGCCGCCCACAGCATTGCCACCCTGCACTACCTGCTCCGCAACAACAGGATGGAGGAGGCGAAGAGCTGGTATCGCAACTGGAAATCGCAGATTCCGCGGAGCGAGCTGAGTCACGATCAGCTCATGGTCCTGGATGACGAGTATCGGGTCGCGTACTCCACGAAGCAGCAGTTGCTGAACCTGGTTGACGGCGAGCAACTTGGCACGCTGCTCGTGACCGTGCTGGGCAAGCTCATGGCCGGCGGTGCGACCGAGCCGGAAGTGAAGCCCGAGCCGGTGCCGTCCCCCGAGACGAACCACCGGCCCCGGACCAGGGCTGGCGTGCTATAACCGGGCTGCCCGGTGCAGCCCCGAACGTCTGGATCTTCCAGACGTTCTTTTAGCTATGGGCCGCAGCCCGCGAACGCCGTTCACGAGGGCTGCACACCAGGCAACCCCTGCACAGGCAACCAGCTGGAGCTGCCCCAGGCTAGTCGCTCTGAAAACTGTCGTGGCCGGGGGGTAGGTACTTGCCGCAAGGAACCTCGGGTGACACCCACTTCGACTTCCCAGTGCCACCCGGCGACCCATCAGCTGTCAGCTTGAAAATACCTTGCCAGCCGCCGCCGACCGGGGCGACAATGCTTTGCGTTGCCGCCCCTGTTGCCGGGAGGAGCCCATGTCCCGAACGATCCTCGTTGCCGCCCTGCTGCTCGGCCCCGCCCTGGCCGATACCGAGAAGGAAGTCACTGATGCCGAAAAGAAGGACTTCTTCAAGCTGCTGACCAAGCTTCCCACCAAGGGGGAGTTCTTCACCGACGAGGCCATCAAGACCGTCGCTCCGCACACCCGCGTGCTGCTGGCCCTCACCGAGAAGGACCTGGAGAAACACGACCTGTACGCCTTCATTGCGTTGAGCCGCGGCCTGGTGGACCAAAAGGAGCCCCGGCAGTACGCGACGAAGAACTTCACCAAGATCGCTCATCCGACGCTCAAACTCGCCTGGGCCACGATGCTGCTCGAAGAAAAGGCACCGTCTGCCGAGATCGTCACCTTCCTTCGCAAGGCACTGGACACGAAGCAAGACGCCAGGA
>JAEUIF010000806.1 GCA_016795185.1 Planctomycetia bacterium
GCGCGGCACGTAGAAAGCGGCCTGGCTGAAGCGCGTGTAGATGATCGGCAGCGTCGTGAACGGCGCGGACGCCTCGCACACCCCCGCCAGCACGGCCCGGCGGTCGTTCATCTCGAAGGTGCGGCCGAGCACGTAGGGCTCGCCCGGCCACATGTACTCGTAGCCGGCCTTGTCGATGAACACGGCGTCGGGCAGATTCAGATCGGCCAGGTTGCCGGCGAGCAGCGTCTGCGGCGCGCCGACCAGGGTGGCATCGTCCAGGCCGAAGAGGATGACGTTGCGAAAATTGCCGTCGTCCAGCCGGGCGCGCACCTGGCCCTTGTAGAGCTTCACCGCCCAGTCCACACCGTCCACGCCGCGCACGCGGTGCAGATCGGTTTCCGGCAAGCCGGGCACCTCGTCGATGTAGCGGACCTTGTTGTCCATCACCCAGATGTCGGCGTCGCGCACATCCTGAATCTGGCTCGTGGTCCGGCCCATGATGCCGACGAAGATCGAAATCTGCTGCGTCATCAGCAGCGTGGCGAAGGCCACGCCGAAGACGATGCCAAAATACTTGCTGCGGTCGCCCGTCAGCATTCGGAGCGCGAGCCAGTTCATCGGGCTACCTCCGCCGTTTCGGACTCCAGGCAGTCGGGCAGCCGGTCGGCCAGCCCGAGCGCCCCGAGCGTGAACGCGGTGATATGCCGCGTCACCCGCTCCACGTCGAACTTCTGAAAGCCCTCGTCGCCGACCAGCAGGGCCGCGATCGGACGGTTCTGCCGATAGAACAGGCATTGCCCGACGATGCTGAAGCCGTGCAGGTAGAGGTCTTCGGCCACGGCGTCCGGCTTTAGCTCGCGCAGGATGGCCTGCAAGCGTTCGGCCATCGGGCGGATGTAATCGCGCACGACCTCGACGCAGGCAGCCGTCGGTTGCGCCATCTCACGCATCATCAGTTGCAACGAGGCGGCCGACGACGGCTGCAACATGCGGGTGGTGAACACGCGAATGAAATCGCCCAGCTTGCGCAGCGGCGGCGTGTCGGGCGTCCAGTTGGGCAACGGCGTGCCTTGGGTGCAGGCGCGGTGCGCGTACTTCACGGCCTCGATGTAGAGCCGTTCCTTGTCGCCAAAGTAGTAGTTCACCGCTGCCACATTCGCGCCGGCGCGCTTGCAGATCTCGCGCACCGAACCGCCCTGGAAGCCCTTCTCGGCGAAGACCTCCTCGGCGGCCTGCAACAGTCGTTCTTGCGTCGGGTCAGTCATGGCGATCTTCCGGGAGAGGAGTAATCAGACGTTTTAATCGACTGATTGAATCATTTGTATGAAACAATTGTTTGAAAGTCAAACCGAAAAGTGGTGGAGCCAGGGGCCTTGCGATATAACAAGTCGTAAAGATAATTAAAACATATACTTAAGACGATCAATGTGGGCGGAATTTGGCGGAAAATGTGCCAGGTCCGCCACTTCGCCACCCGGGAGATTGGCGGACCCAGGCGGTGCAATCATCCAGTGGGTGTAAAGTCTGAGGCGAGCGGCGCAGCCGCTCGTCCCGAAATGGATTTGAACGCACAGGCCAGGATTCCTAATGCAAAGTCCAGGGAGTGATTGCCTGACCGCCTGAAGTACGTCGGGCTTTCCAGCCCGACAGGCAGCGCCGGTGATCCGCGGTGCCGTCGAGCGGGCGCAGCCAGCCCCTGGCGCGACCGGTCGGGCTGGAAAGCCCGACGTACTTCAGGCAACCACTCTCTGGACAAGGCACTAATCGTATCGCCCGCTCGCTTCGATGGGCCAAACGGTTTCGACCTTGCCCTGGCGCACGCCCAGACAGGCGCGGTGCAGGTTCATGGTAGCGCAGCAGTGGGCCGGAATCACTTCCCGGCGGTCGCCAATGCGGATGCCCTCGCCCTCGACTTCCACCCGCGTGTGTTCCTCGGAAAGCTTGTGGACCTTTTCCTGCGGATGGTCCTTGATGACCGGCATGCCGAAATCCTTGGAAATGGCCTTGCTGCCGGCGTCGAGGACATAGTGCCCGGCGCGGCGGCTGATGACGGTGGCCAGGATCGACAGCGAGCAGCCGAACTCGGGACGGACGGAGTGGTACGCGCAGTCCATCAGCACGAAGGAACCCGGTTGAATCTCCGTGACGCCGGGCACCGCGCTGACGAACTCCCAGGTGCCAGTACCCGCGCCGGTCACGACTTCGACCGGAATACCTGCTTCCTCGATCAATCGGCGCGTGCCGACGAGCTTTTCCATGCCTTCCAGACACTTCGCTCGGCGCTCGGCCGCGTCGGGCAGCATTTGCAGATGGCCGTCGTAGCCTTGCAGCCCGACGAAGCGCAGGCCGGGCGTCTTTTGAATCTGCCGCGCCAGCACCAGCGCCGCCGCCCCCGGCGCGACGCCGCAACGGCTCATGCCGACATCAACCTCGACCAGCGCGCCGATGTTCGCCCCGGCCTCCTGCGCTGCTCGCCCCATCTGCGCGATGTTCTCCGGGTCGTCCACGCAGACACGCACCTGAGCCCGGCGGGCCAGCGCTGCCAGTCGTTTCAGCTTGATCGGACCAACGAGCTGATTGGCGATGTAGAGATCGGTCAGGCCCGCATCCGCCAGCACCTCGGCCTCGCACAGCTTGGCGCACAGGAAGCCGTCGCCGCCGCGCGCCGCGATGTAGCGCGCCAGTCCGGCGCACTTCAACGACTTGAAATGCACCCGGCAGGCGACCTGTCGCTCCTTGCAAGCGGTGAAGAGCTTCTTGAGGTTGATATCGACCAGGTCGAGGTCGATGAGCAGTTGCGGCGTGTCGAGGGTATCGAGCGGCTGGCCAATGAGGCTGGACACGGTCGGGTTCTCCTGCGCGGCGTTGAGGGTCGCTGCTATTGTCGAGATCGTCGCGCGAATAGCAAGCAGCGAAACCGCCAACGCCCAAGGCCCACACTCCGAAAGGGAGTGCGGGCCTCGGCGGTGGGGCGATGGTTCCGGCGGCGCTGAGTTACCAGTCGAGTTCGACGCCGAGGCTGAAGCCCTGCGCCCAGAAGTCCGTGCGCCGCAGAGCGAAGTCGGGACGCAGCGGCCCGATCGGGCCGAGCGGATCGGGCGCGAAGGCCAGAAAGTTCGTGTTGACGAACGGATCGATCTGGTCGCCGGGCCGGGCCACCTGGCTGGCGTAGAGGAAGTTGTAACCGCCGTAGACGCGGAGCCGTTCGGTCACGTACATGCCGAGCTGCACCTCGCCTTCGGGCATGATGCTGAACGAATCGCTGGCATAGCGGCCGATGTTGGTCGGCAGGGCCAGCAGACCGCCCACGCCCGTGCCCGCCGTGCTGTCGATCGTGAAGCC
>JAEUIF010000815.1 GCA_016795185.1 Planctomycetia bacterium
GCCGTCTTGTCGCCGGCCTTGTGGCGGTCGTAAGCGGAATTGCCCGAGAGCACGCAGCGCTCGAAGGTGGCGATGGCCTGGGCAATGTGGTCGATGGTGAAGTCCTCGGTGCCGAAGACGGCCTTGAAGCGCTGGCGGTAGCCCGGAATGGCCCGCAGGCACTTCACGCAGTCGGCGTGCGGGTGGCCCATTTCGAGCGGGTTGGCGATGGGGCCCTTCGCCTGTTCTTCGAGCGACGGCGCGCGGCCGTCCCAGAACTGTTCCACGCTGTAAGCGCGGTTGATGACCGTGGGGGAATGACGCGGCACGATCTGGTCCTTGATGCCGCGCGGCAGGGTCCGGCCGTCGGTGAAGGCGTGTTCCGGAGCATGACAGCTGGCGCAGCTCAGGGTGCCGTCGCCGGACAGCCGCTTGTCGTAGTACAGCAGCCAGCCGAGTTCGGCCTTTTCCGGGGTGTACGGGTTATCGGTCGGGAAGAAGACCGGCACCAGGCCCTGGGGGGGCACGGGGCCATCGGGCGGGAATAGCGGGTTGGCCGACTGGGCCTTGCCGTCGCCGTGGGCCAGGCCAGCGTGCCAGAGTTGGCCCAGCAGGGCGGAACCGAACAGGAACAGGAGGGTGGGGAGCAGGGTGCGCAGTGGCAGGCGGCTGATCATGAAACGACTCCGAACGGACGACTGTCGTTTAGCCGCAAGCCGAAGGCGAGCGCTCCAAAGTGTGAGCGCTCGCCTGGGGCTCGCGGCTAAACGTGATTGGGGAACTTACTTTTTCAGGTAACCCTGGACGAAGATGGCGCGCTGGCCGTCGACTTCCGAGAGGGTGCCGGTGACTTCCATCACGCGCGCCATCTGCTCGATGCAGGCGTCGCGCAGGGTGGTCATGCCGTCGCGGCGGGGGTTGTGTTCTTCTTCCATCAGCAGGTAGAGGGTGCCTTCCTTGGTCAGAATGCCCATCGGCTGGCCGTTTTTCAGGCACTTCTGACCGCAGTCGCGGTGCTTCTCACCGTGCTTGCCGACCTGGAGGTAGCACGAGTAATCGACGACCTCGCCGGACACGGTCGTGATCTTACCCGGCAGCGGCTTGCCGTCCACGGCGGCGGCGACCGTGGTCACGCTCCAGGGCTGGGCCGGCTTCTCGCCGAGCTTGCCGAACGGCTTGTCGAAGCTGCTCTTCTCGGGAGTGAATTCGGGGAACAGTAGCCCCTTGGTCTGCTGGGCTCCGACCACTGCCACGGCGCCGAGCACGAATGCGGCGGCCACCGCCAGCTTGCGTTGCAGCATGGCACTTCTCCTCGCGATTGGTGGGACGGTTATCTCGGGTAGGACCTCAACGTGCGGGTAATGTACTTCACCGTCCCGCGAAAGGCGAACAATTTGCGGAACGCTCCCTGGCCTGGTTTCGTCTATTCCAGGAACGCCGGTGCGTTACACGCAGCGGTTCTGTCACTCTCCTTCAAGGAATCAGTATGCGCGCATTCCTGGCCTTGTTCCGGTTTTTCCTGTGGGGCATCTGTCTGGCCGCGATCATCACCTCGGTGCTCGCTTACTTCCAGGAGTTGAAGTTCCAGACCGATTCCGCCGCCAAGACGGCCTTCGCCGTGCAGGCGCTCGTCTGGATTTTTAGCTCGTACTTCGTGGCGCGCACGTTCGACCTCTCCACGAAGAGCCTGGAGGAACTCTGTGCCCGTCTGCGACGACGACGCATGTGACCGGCATCGCCGGTCAGTGCCGCGCAAGCTGCGCTTCCAGTGAGCAGTCCGCAGTCGGTGCAAGACATTCTCAATCCGCAAGCATTTCGCCGCAGCACGCGGATTTCGGACAATCCGCGCATTTCTCCGACGTTGGTGGACTTTCACGCTCTGGCATCCGATTTGCAGGGTTGAGTTGGCGAACCGCATGCGCCACGACTCGCATTCCCCACCGTGTCCTGCGTTTCCACCGCCTTACCTTCGTCCATCGTAACACTGGGAGGCAGCCTCTCCGGTGAGGAGTCCGTGTTGACATGGCCAAGACCCTGCTGCTGGCGGAATCGAACGAAGAAGTCCGCAAGATGCTGCGGTGCATCCTGGAACGCAGCGACTTCCGCGTGCTCGAAGCGCAAGATGGCCGCGAGGCGGTGCAATTGGGCCGCGCGCATCCGGGCGCGATCGACCTGCTGGTGCTCGATGCGGTGCTGCCGCCCCTGACCGCTCCCCAGCTGGCACAGCACATGATGGCCCTGCGGCCGGAACTCAAGGTCATCTACATGTCGGGCTACACGGAGGACATTCTCGGCGAGCAGCAACTGCTGCTGCGCACGGTCCCCTTCCTGCAAAAGCCGTTCTCGCCTTCCTTGCTCCTCGATGCGGTGCGCGCGGCGCTGGCGCAGCAGCAACGCTCGTAGGTCAGGCTTTCGAGTACGTCGGGCTTTCCAGCCCGACCGCAGTGCCGGAAATGTGCGGTGCGGCGGAGCGGGCGCGGAAAGACGCCGGCGCTACGGTCGGGCTGGAAAGCCCGACGTACTTTGGCGGACTCCGGCCCGTCACCTCCCAGCCATTGTCAAATGCCTCGATAAGATAGCTGCCACACGGAACCATTCGCTGGGGCCAGCAGGGCATCGACGATGGACGACATTCGCTTGGTGACGCTCGATCCAGGACACTTTCACGCCGCGCTGGTGCAAAAGGAGATGTACACGGGCGTCGCGCGGCGGACGCACGTCTACGCGCCCTTCGGCCCGGACCTGCTGGCGCACTTGCAACGCCTCAACGGCTTCAACACCCGCGCTGTCGACCCCACCCACTGGGAAGTCGAGGTGCATGGCAGCGACGACTATCTCGATCGGTTTCAGCGCGAGCGGCCGGGCAACGTCGCGGTGCTCTCCGGCCGCAACCGGCGCAAGCTCGACTACCTCGAAGCCGCGGTCGCCGCCGGCTTGCACGTCCTGGCAGACAAGCCCTGGGTGCTGCGCGACGCGGACTTGCCGCGCTTGCGGGCCGTGCTCGAACTCGCGGAGCGAAACCGGCTGATCGCCTACGACATCATGACCGAGCGCTACGAGATCACCTCCATCTTCCAGCGCGAACTGGTGCGGGACCGCGAGGTCTTCGGCAAGGCAGTGCCGGGCGACGAGAAGGCGCCCGGCGTGTTCATGGAGAGCGTGCATTACCTGCGCAAACAAGTGGCGGGGTCGCCGCTGCGCCGGCCGCCCTGGTTCTTCGACATTCACGAAGAGGGTGAAGGGCTGAGCGACGTTGGTACGCATCTCGTCGATCTGGTCATGTGGATTCTCTACCCGGATCAGGCGATCGACGTCGAGCGCGACGTGGAGTTGCTCGCCGCACGCCGCTGGGCGACCGAGTTGACCCGCGCCCAGTTCCGCGAAGTGACGGGCGAAACGGACTTCCCGGCTTTCCTGGCCGACCGCGTGGACCACGGCCGCCTGGCCTACTACTGCAACAATTTCGTCGCCTACCAGCTGCGCGGCGTGCATGTGCAATTGAACGTGCTCTGGGATTACGAAGCGGCGGGCGGCAGCGATACCCATCTGGCTGGCTTCCGGGGCAGCCGAGCATCCATCGAGGTGCGCCAGGGAGCGGCCGAGCAGTTTCGCCCGGAACTCTATGTCGTGCCCGCCGACAGCGCTCAGCGCGCGGTGGTGTGCGACGCGCTGCAACGCCGGGTGGCCGACTGGCAGCAGCGCTGGCCGGGCGTCGCCGTCGAGGAACTCGCGGACCGTTTCGCGGTGCGCATTCCCGACCGCTACCGCGTTGGCCATGAAGCGCATTTCGCCGAAGTCACCCGCCAATTCCTGCACTATCTCAACCAGCAGCAATCGTTGCCGTCCTGGGAAAAGCCGAACATGGTCGCGAAGTACCACGTCACCACGCGCGGCGTGGCGCTGGCGCAGTGACCGCCAGGTCCGCCAGTTTCCCCGCGTGGCGGAGTGGCGGAGTGGCGGACTCAGAGCAAGCTGACCTTTTTCCGGATGGTCAATTCTGGTTGACTGGACGGCGGCTCGAAGGTCGCGCGCGCCGCGGCCTGACACGGCGTCCCCTATGGTGGGACATGCGGGCCGGCGGGATTCAGGCGACACACGAATCATTCATGTAACGTTTAACGCCCTCGCGTTATATGAATGGTACCCTCCACGCTCTGCAACTGGCCCGCCCGCGGACTCGTTACAACCTTGTGACAGCAAGAAACGAAGCGAAAGCGTTATTATGGCGCAAGCTTTCGCGGTTAGCGCGTCATCCGAGGGAACGGGCGTGCTGACACACCGGCAGGAATAATCGGCCCCGGCCGCCAAATCCCTGCCAGGCGAAACCGAATAAGGATGAGGAACAGCGGCCTGCACCGGCACTTCGCTCCAGCCGGTCGGCATGAGTCGCTCGGGGCTGCGGCCCCGGACCCTATGGAGTGAAACGGAACATGACTACTCCGATGCCGGTCGCCTCAGTCGTCCCGCAACGTCAGATCGGTGAACGCCGCGCCTGGCCGCGCAGCGAGCGCCGTATTCGGGTGCTGCTGCTGGCCGAGGACAGCGCCTTGGCCGAACCGTTCGGCGGCTGGATCGTCAACACCTCGCGCGGCGGCTTGCGGTTGCGGGTGCCCCGCGAAGGTTTTCCCATCGGTTCGCTGCTGCTGATCCGTTCGCCGTTCGCCTCGACGCGGGTGCCGTGGACTGCCCTGCGCGTCAAGAACATCCGCGAGGTCGAGGGCAGCTGGGAGATGGGCTGCGAGTTCGCGCCGGCCGCCGATTCGGAAACCACGGAAATCATCTCCTTGCCGGCAACCACCCGCATTGACCGCCGGCACAATTAGCGCTGGGCAATCGCCCCGTCAGGCCGCGCCGCACCGGCGGCAACCCCACATTTTTGCTCGCACTTTCATCATCCTTCCGCCCTGCCCGCACGGGTCTTTCACACTTCTCCAGCGCCGACAATTTTCAGCGGTCGCCGTCGATGGGCGGAGCCGCAAAAAGCGTCCCAGGTCAAACGGCGAAAAGGTTTTAGGCTCGCTTGACAAGGCAAGCGAAGTTTACTACCAAGACGATACGTTTGGCATTTGGGCGACAATCTGGGCAAGTTCGGCAGGAATTTCGGCCGCGATTGGCCAACGATTTCCGAGACTGTCAACCGTGCCACCAGCGCAGCGTGCGGTGCGCTCCTTTGGGGCAAAGGTTCATCAAGCACCCCACGGCGGCTGCCGACACTACTGCGGAGGAGACTTGCGGAACGGCTGGGGCGGCAGTGGCGACCAGTCCGGCGGGTCGGCCGGGACGACCTTCTTGGGGAATTGCAGGACGCTCCCCTTCCTTTATACTTTGTGGTCGAGGATACTCTGATGTTTGGCGGCACCTTGCTGTTCGGTGTTCCCGCGGAGCTGGCCGAGCTGGTTCCTGGGCAGTCGCTGTGGCCCATTCTCGCGGTGGCGGACCTCCGCTGCGCCTCGCAGCGCGACGAGGAAGAAGACGAAGTCGAGGATGAGGAAGAGGACGAGGAAGGCGACGAGGAAGACGGCAACGAGGACCTCGACGACGACGAAGACCTGGATGATGAGGAATTCGACGACGACGACGACCTCGACGATGACGACCTCGACGACGACGACCTCGACGACCTCGACGATGACGAGGAATTCGACGATGACGACCTCGACGACGAGGAATTCGACGATGACGACCTCGACGACGACGAGGACGACGATTTCGACGACGATGAAGATGATGACGAAGATGATGACGAGGACGACGAGGACGAAGACCTCGGCGGCGGCGAGGATTGACGCCCGGCGCTCGCCGGGTGACTGCCGCTATCCCCGGTCGAGCGCTCGGCACGCCATGTGCAATCGGTAGACCGCGAGACCGGCCGCACGGTTGGGCGTGCGGCCGGTGCCGGCGCCGGCCGGTTGACCCCGAACAGAGGCGCAGGCCCCGTGTTTCACCACCTGGCGGGTTGGCTGCGAGCGGATGACGATGCCCGGCTGGCGCGCCGGCGGCGCTGGGCGCACTGGCTCGGCCGCAACTGGGCGCGCGTCAGCTATGGTTTTCGCGTCGAACCCACCTGGCTCGAACTAAACCACTTCGATGTCCCCATGCCGGGGCTGCCCGCCGAGTTCGTCGGCCTGCGCATCGTTCAGCTGACCGATTTTCACTGCTCCCGCCAGGTGGGCGTTTCTTACCTGCAAGAGGCCGTCGCCCTGGCGCAATTCCAGCAAGCCGATCTGGCCGTCCTCACGGGCGATTTCATTCACAAGGGTTACCAGTACGTGGAGCGTGTGGCCGAGGTGCTCGGCACGCTGTCCGCGCCGCTCGGCGTCCACGCGGTGCTGGGCAACCACGATTTTTCCGTGCGCAACGCGCTGGGCATCCGCCGCTATCGCCAGCTGCATCAGGCCGTGACCGACGCGCTGACGGCGCGCGGCGTCAATGTGCTACGCAATCAGTCCGTGTTGCTGCGCCGCGGCGACAGCGCCCTGCACCTGGCCGGCGTGGACGACCTCTGGAGCCGCTGCTGCGACCTGGACCGCGCCTTCGCCGGCATCGATCCCGAGCAGCCGCGCATCGTCCTGGCGCACAACCCACAGACCATCGACCGGCTCGGCAAGCATCGCTGCGACCTGATGCTTTCGGGCCACACGCACGGCGGTCAGGTCAACTGGCCGGGCCTCGGCCGCCCCATGCTCAGCAAGCGCGCCAAGCGTTTCGCCGCCGGCCTCTACCAGCACAATGGATCGTACCTCTACGTGAACAAGGGCGTCGGCTTCGGCTTTCGCTTTCGCTTCGGCGTGCGGCCCGAGGTCGCGGTCGCGACCTTGAAGCAAGCGTGAGCACTGCCCATCGAAACCGGACCACCAGCAACGGCCACCCGCTCGCCGCGCGAATACCGTCAGCGCGGCGATGTCTGCTTTGCACTCGACTGGAGCGCAGTTATAATCCAGTGGGGCCGCGCACCAACCGTACGAGCGTCCCGCGCACCGGGGTAATTTCGCAGGGGGATGACATGGCTCACCAGGGTAAGCACTCCAACGAAAGCTCCGAACCCATGACGGCCAGCGGCGCCGTCCTCGCCCGCCTGGCCGGTCAAAGCCAGCTCGACTTCGAGCTGGAGTTCTTCGCCGGCATTCTGCAACGGCATCCTTGCTTCGTGGATGCCCTGCGCGCCCACGCCAGCAACCTCACACTCAAGGGCCGCTACGCCGAGGGGCTGAAGTTCGACAAGCAGCTCGTTCAGCTTCGCCCGACGGATCCTCTAGCCCACTACAACCTCGCGTGCAGCTATTCGCTGCTCAACCGGCGCGACCACGCCATCAAGACGCTGCGCCGCGCGGTCGAGCTGGGTTACCGCGACTTCCGTTACATGCGGGAGGACCGCGACCTCGACGCCATCCGGCACGACCCGCGCTTCCGCCAGCTCCTGCGGGAATTCGAGAGCCGCTGAACCGTCCCGCCGCGAACGCGCGGCGCACGGCGTCCGAGGTCCGGTCATGCAACATCAGGGTGCCGGCCAGCTGTTCAGCGACCCGTCCGCCAATCGGGCGCGTTCGGTATTCGCCGCCAAGCCACGGGCGTTGACCGACAAGCTGACCACCGTTAAAGACGCGGTCAGCCGCCTGATCCACAACGGTGACTATCTTGCCGTCGGCGGGTTCGGCGCCGACCGCATTCCCACTGCCATCGTTCACGAAATCTTGCGTCAGGGCCAGCAAGACCTGCGCTTCGCCGGCCACACCGCCACCCACGATTTTCAGTTGCTCTGCGCCGGCTGCTTGACCGGGCGCGGCAAGACGTTGGCCGCCGTCGATATCGCCTATGTCGTTGGCCTCGAAGCACGCGGTCTGTCGCCGCATGCCCGCCGCGTGATGGAATCCGGCACGGTCGCCTTCACCGAATGGAGCAACTACGCGCTGGCCGTGCGTCTGAAGGCTGCCGCGATGGGCCTGCCTTTCTTGCCAGCGCGCACCATGCTTGGCACCGATACCTTCGCCCACAGCGCCGGCCGCGTCATCGAATGTCCGTTCACGGGCGAAACGCTGCTGGCCTTGCCCGCGCTGTATCCCGACGTCGCCGCGATCCACGTCCACGAAGCCGACCGCTACGGCAACTGCCGGATTCGCGGCACCACGGTAGCCGATCTGGAACTGGCGCGCGCCGCCCAGCGGCTCATCATCACCTGCGAACGGCTGATCCCGCACGACGAGATTCGCCGCGACCCGACGCAAACCGCTATCCCCTTCTTCTGCGTGGATGCCGTCTGCGAAGTGCCCTACGGCAGCTTTCCGGGGAACATGCCCTACGAGTATTTCTCCGATGAGGAGCACCTGCGCCAGTGGCTGGAGGTCGAGAAAGACCTCGAAGGCTTCAAGACGTTCCTGGAGAAGACCATCTACGGCGTGCAAGATTTCAACGAGTACCTGCACCTCTGCGGCGGGCTGCCGCGCATGCAGGAACTGCGCCGGCAGGAGTTCCTGCTGCATCGCGGAAAGTAACGCTGCTTGTCCGCTTGCGGTTTAGCACATTCACTCGAATCGACTTCCGGACGCCGCCATGAGCCAACCACTCCCCAAGGTCTACCTTGCCCGGCACGGTGAAACCGCCTGGTCGCTCTCGGGCCAGCACACCGGCCGCACCGACATCCCGCTGACCGAGCGCGGCGAACGGAACGCCCGGCAACTCGGCGACCGGCTGCGCGGCTTGACCTTCAGTCAGGTGCTGAGCAGTCCGCTCCAGCGCGCGAAGCGCACCTGCGAACTGGCGGGTTTCGGCAGTGTCCTGCGCGACGAGCCCGACCTGCTGGAATGGCACTACGGCGATTACGAGGGCCTGAAGACCGCCGAAATCCGCCAGCAGCGACCGGGCTGGGATTTGTTCCGCGACGGCTGCCCGAACGGCGAAACATTGGAGCAAGTCGCGACGCGAGTGGATCGCCTGATTCAGCGCGTGCGCGAGATTCCCGGCGATGTGCTGCTCTTCTCGCACGGCCATCTGCTGCGCGTGCTGACGGCCCGCTGGCTCGAACTACCGGCGGTCGAAGCGCGACGTTTCTTGCTATCCGCCGGCGCACTCTGCACCCTGAGCTACGAGCACAATCGCCGCGAGGAACCGGCCCTGGCGCTGTGGAACGACGTGCGGCATATCACATAAATGCAGACACATTCATCCAGTCCGTGTAAAGTACGTGCTGGAGGCACCCATGCAGAAGAAACTCACCATAACTCTCGATCAGCAAGTCTACGATGGCTTGCACAAAGTCGTGGGCCGCCGGCGCATCAGCAAGTTTATCGAGACGTTGATTCGCCCACATGTGGTCGAGGCCGACTTGGACGCGGCCTATCGGGAAATGGCACAGGACCAGGAGCGAGAAGCAGAAGCACTGGAATGGGCGGAAGGAACTTGCGGAGATGTCGCCCATGAGACGGAATGAAGTTTGGTGGGTGGATTTCCCCACCGCCGGCAGTGGGGAGATTCACAAGACGCGTCCTTCGATCATCGTCAGCAACGATTCCGCGAACGCGAACTTGAACCGAGTGCAAGTGGTGCCTTTGACGACGAACGTCAAAAAACTGTACCCGAGCGAAGCCTATGTGTTGGTGAAGGGAAAAAAGCACAAAGCACTGGCTGACCAGATTACCACGGTTGGAAAAACTCGACTCAAGAACAAGTTTGGTCAGGTGTCGGCTGCGGAAATGCGTGACGTTGAGAACGCGATCAGGGTCCAGCTCGCACTGCCATGACCTACAACGCCATGGAACTGATGATCTGCTGCGCCGCCCGTCTGCTGGAAGACGGGCGCAGCGTGGCGGTCGGCACCGGGGTGCCCTGCGCCGCCGCCATGCTGGCGCAGCGGACCTGCTCGCCGAACCTCGTCATCTTCTTCGAGGCGGGCGGCGTCGCGCCGCAGCTGCCGACCATGCCGATCAGCGTCGGCGATTCGCGGACCTTCTATCGCGGTTGCATGGCCACCAGCATGGCCGAGATCATGGAAATCTGCCAGCGCGGCCTGATGGATTACACCTTCCTGGGCGGGGCGCAGATCGACGCACATGGCAACCTCAACTCGACCATGATCGGCGACGAGTACGCCAAACCGAAAGTGCGCTTCCCC
>JAEUIF010000857.1 GCA_016795185.1 Planctomycetia bacterium
CAAGCGCCGATCCGGCTCAAGGCCGGTGAGCAGCCTTCGCAGCTGTTGAAGGAATTGACGGGCACGGTGCGCATCGAGCTGCTGACACCGCCCGAACCGCTCATCACCGTGGACGACGTTTTGAAGTCGGCGGGTAAGAACTTCAACGGCACCAACGGCGGTTCGCTGACGGTCCAGGACGTGAAGCGCGAAGAAGACGGCCAGGTGAAGATGCAGGTGGAGCTGTCGCGTCCCAACGACATGAACGGCGGCAACGTGCAGATTCAGGGCCAGGGGCAGATGATCGTCCAGATCGGCGGCAACATCATCGCGGGTCAGCCGGGCGCGGACCTCGGCCTGGCGCTGCTCGATGCCCAGGGCCGCCCGTTCCAGCTGGTCAGCAATCCGATCCGCCAGTGGAAGATCAACAACAACCAGGTCTCGCACGAGCTGACGCTGCACTTCAAGCCGCAAGCCGGTCAGGGCGAGCCCGCGAAGTTGGTCCACTCGGGCACGCGCATCGCACAAATCGAGATTCCGTTCTCATTGCAGGACGTGCCGCTGCCAGCGCGGTAATGGCTCCATCAGGAAAAACTGAAAGCTGAAAGCTGTCAGCTAACAGCTTTCAGCTTTCAGTTTCGCGGCGTGCCGTTCCGACCGTGATGCGCTGGCCTCACCGAGCCTGCAACTGCCGGGCGAGCAGGCGATGGAAGTGATAGCCGCCGGCTTCGCGGCGCACGCTGAAGCGGCCGGTATCGTAGCTGCGGCTGGCCAGCCCGCGCTGCACCTCGACCGAAATATCCATGTCCTCTTGCTGAATCTGCTCGGCGATGCGGATGCTCTCGGCGATGAATTGCCGGGCGCCGTCGCCCTCCGTCTGTTCAAAATAGAAATCGAACAGCACCTGGCAGCGACTCGGCCCTAACGGCAGGACGACGTTCACGTCCATCACGCCGCGATAGAGATTCAGCATCAGGTTCGGGTAAACCCACCAGTAGTAGGCGCAGTCGCCGGCCCGGCTCTGGGCGATGGCGGGATCGTCGGACGCCTTCAGCGGCGCGACCTGCACACTGCACTGGTCGAAGGTTTCGGTGCGGTAGCGGGAGTAATCCAGAGCGCCGGAAAGTCCAGGGTGGACCGTGTTGACGTGGTAGCCGCCATCGAGAAAGTTATCGACGAATACCTTCCAGTTGCAGGCGACTTCGTACGCGCGCCGTTCGACGAAGCGGAGCTTATTCAGGTCCATCAGGCGTTCGGGCAACGGTGCCAGGAACTCGGCCAGCGGCATCGCGGGGCGGCCCAGGTGGACCCAGACCAGCGGCCCCCAGGTCGACACGGCGAGTTCGGGCAAGCCATGCTCGTCGCGCGCGAACTCGCCCACGCCCTCGAACTCCGGCGTGCCGCGCAGCTGGCCGGCCAGGTCGTAGGTCCAGCCGTGATACCGGCAGCGCAGCTTGCTGGCCATGCCGCACGGTTCGTTCATCACCACGGCAGCGCGATGACGACAAACATTGCTGAAAGCCCGCAGCACGCCGGCGGCGTCGCGCACCACCAGTACGGGTTCGCCAGCGATATCGAGCGTCACAAAGGCCCCGGGCGCGGTGAGCTGATCGAGTCGGCCGGCGAAGTGCCAGGTGTTGCCGAACACCGCCGAGCGCTCCGCTTCATGGATTTCCGGATCGAGATACCACGCAGCGGGGATGGTGCGGGCCCGTTCGAGCGGCAACGTGGGATCGAAGCGGCGAAGCTGCTCTTGCAGATGGGTGGACATGGCGCGCACTCCGAGGGGGACTGCCCAGTTCATCATAGCCTCGTGTCCGCAGCGCGTCTGCGCGGCGACGGCCGATCCTGCCCGGATACAATGACGGCGGGCTGCACTCGCTGTTGCGTCCCCCACCCAGGGAGTCGTCGCATGCAGATACTCGTCACCGCCGGGAACACCCAGACGCCGATCGACAAGGTCCGCTGCATCACCAACGTCTTCACCGGCCGCACCGGCACGGGCATTGCGTTGCACGCCCATCAGCGCGGCCATGATGTGATCCTGCTGACCTCGCATCCTGAAGTTGTCGCCGAGGTGTGCGAGGCGGACCATTTGCTGAATGAACGCTTCCGGGTGCGTCGCTATCGCACCTTCGACGATTTGCACGCCGCGATGATGGAGCAGATTCGCGGTCAGCCGCTGGATGCCATCATTCATTGCGCCGCGGTCAGCGACTATCGCGCGGCGGGCATCTTCGTCCCGCAGGAGGGTACGCGGTTTCAGGAGGCGGATGCGATGTGGGCAGGCACGCCGCCGCGCCTGCACGACGTTACGGCGGGCAAGGTCAAGAGTGATGCCCCCGAACTCTGGCTGCGCCTGGTCCGCACGCCGAAACTGGTCGATCTGATTCGCCGCGACTGGAGCTTTCGCGGCGTGCTGGTGAAGTTCAAGCTCGAAGTCGGCGTCAGCGATGAACGCCTGCTGGAGATCGCGGAAAAGTCGCGCGTGCAATCCATGGCGGACCTGCTGGCTGCCAATACCCTGGAAGGCGCTGCAACCTGGGCCTTCCTGGGACCATTGAACGGGCAGTATCAACGGGTGCCGCGGCGCGAACTGGCGCAGCGCTTGCTGGAGGCGGTGGAAGCGGTCCACCGGGAGCGGCAACATGGCTAACGTCTTGCTCGGCGTCACCGGGTCCGTGGCCGCCATCCTGACGCCGCAGCTCTACCAGCGGTTGCGCGAAGAAGGCCATGCGGTCAGGGTGGTGGCAACCCAGGCCAGCCTGTACTTCTTCGATCCGTGCGCACTCGATCCGTCGCGGCCCGAGCGCAACCCGGAAGTCATCGTGCTGGACGAGGACGAATGGCCCGGCCGAGAGCAGGGCCGGCACTGGCAGCGCGGCGAGCCGGTGCTGCATATCGAACTGCGCCGCTGGGCCGAGGTGTTCGTCATTGCGCCGCTGGATGCGAACACACTCGCCAAGCTGGCGCACGGCCTCGCGGACAACTGCCTGACCTGCATCTGGCGCGCCTGGGACACGACGCGGCCCGTGGTAGTCGCGCCCGCGATGAACACGCTGATGTGGGAACATCCGCTGACGCACCGACACCTGGAGCAGTTGCGGGAGTTGCAACCGGGCCGCTTGCACATGGTCGAACCGCAGAGCAAGCAACTGGCGTGCGGCGATGTGGGAGTCGGAGCGATGGCGTCGCTCGATGAGATTATCGCGGCGGTTCGTAATGCTGTAGTTTGAAGTTCGTGGTTCCGCCTTCAGGCGGTCGAGCGACTCGCCGCCTGAAGGCGGAACTACGAACGGAAGAAGCAGACAATCACCGTTGCGGTTTCAGCGCCTTGCGAATCTCATCCGCGACCGTTGCCATCGGAATGCGGCGCTGCTCGGTCGAATCGCGTTCGCGGATCGTGACCGTGTTGTCTTGCAAGGTCTGGCCATCGATGGTGATGCAGTACGGCGTGCCGATCTCGTCCTGGCGGCGGTAGCGACGGCCGACCGCGCCGCCGTCGTCGTAGAAGACGTTCCAGTCCTGCTTCAGTTCGCGATACAGGGCATGGGCCTTCTCCGGCATGCCTTCCTTGTTAACCAGCGGCAGGATCGCCGCCTTCACCGGGGCCAGTCGTGGGTGGAAACGCATGACCGTGCGGGCCTCGCCGCCGACGGTGTCCTCGGCATAGGCTTCGCACAGCACGGCCAGCGTGAAGCGGTCCGCGCCGGCCGACG
Organism: Planctomycetia bacterium; assembly: GCA_016795185.1. Taxonomy (GTDB): domain Bacteria; phylum Planctomycetota; class Planctomycetia; order Gemmatales; family Gemmataceae; genus JAGVLI01. Next base: position 3,699 of record JAEUIF010000857.1, read on the forward strand.
GCTCGACCACGTGCGGCACGAAGGCGTACTTCGGCCGCTCTTCCTTGTCGAGCTTCTTCTTTTCCTCCTCGCGGCGCTTCTTGTCATCCTTGTAGGGTTCGAGCTTTTCTTGCAAGAAGGCGTTCCAGCCTTCCTCGTCGAAGTAGGCCAGGTCCTTGCCGCTCAGCTTCATGTGGGCATTGAGGTCGAAGTCGCCGCGATGGGCCACGCCTTCGAGTTCCTGCGGCTCGTCCGAGAACGGGAACATGTACTCGATGTCAGTGGTGCCGACCGAGTAGTGCGCCAGCTCTTCCGGCCCCTGCTCGCGCGGCCGAAGGTTCGACGACTTGATACCCAGTTCCGAGTACCACTTCTTGCGCACGTCGCGCCAGAACTCGTACCACATCCGCGATTCGTTGGGCCGGCAGAAGAACTCGATTTCCATCTGCTCGAATTCCCGGCTGCGGAAGGTGTAGTTCCGCGGGTTGATCTCATTGCGGAACGATTTTCCCACTTGCGCGATGCCGAAGGGCAGCTTCAAGCGCGTGCTGTCGAGCACGTTCTTGAAGTTGACGAAGATGCCCTGCGCGGTCTCGGGGCGGAGGAAGACCTTGTTCTCCTCCGATTGGATCGCGCCGGCGTGGCTCTCGAACATCAAGTTAAAGGCGCGCGGCGGAGTTAGTGAGTTCTTTTGACAATTCGGACAGAGCGCTCCCTGGATACCAGCAGCCGAATTCGCGATGCTAGTTAGAGGCATGGCCAATGCCGATGTCGCATCACTGGCGTGCTTCTTCTTGAACTTCTTCGCAACGTCCAACGCGAGTGTTTGCGCTTCGGCTTCCGAGTTCGCTTCAACTCCTACCGCCACACCGGCGCCGCCTGGCGTCGCAGGACTGAGGTCAACGAGAAAGACTTTGTCAGCCCGATAAAGCTTCTTACAACCTTCAGTCTTGCATGCGACCATGGGATCAGCGAATCCGGCTGCGTGCCCGCTCGCTACCCACACTTTCGGATTCATGATGAGCGCGCAGTCCACGCCCACCATCTCGATTTCCTGGCCGTCCGGCCCCAGCGGCGGGTTGCGGACCATGTCGTTCCACCAGGCGGCCTTGATGTTGTTCTTCAACTCCACGCCCAGCGGCCCGTAATCCCAGAAGCCGTTGATGCCGCCGTAGATTTCGCTCGACTGGAAGATGAATCCCCGCCGCCGGCACAACGCTACCAGTTTGTCCATGTCCATGATTCGTGTCCGTTGTTAGTAGTCAGTGGTCCGTGGTCCGTGGCAACGGTGCCTGCCGCCGTGAGGCGGGATGGCAGGTTTTGTAACGGACCACTGACCACTGACGACTGACCACTAGCATTTCCAGTGACTCTGCACGATGCCCACCGAGCCGACTTCGATGCGCAGCGGGTCGCGCTTCAGTTCCGGCACCAAGGCAAAGCGGTCCACCTGTACCGCCGTGCGAATGTCTTCCTCGTAGCCCAGGCAGCACAGATGCGTGCCGCCCTGGCCGATCTCGACCGCCCCTTGCAGCACCCGGCCGTGGTTCTCGAAGCAGTCCCAGGCCAGGCGAGCGCCGTCGTTCAGCGCCACATCCTCGTGCTCGCACAGGTACTCGACGATCGCGCCGGCGAGCAGCGTGTCTTCGAGCGAGACCTCGCCCTCGGTGCCCGAACAGACGATATGCACCGGACGCGCGTCGGCCTTCACTTGTTCGCAGACGGCGCTGTAATTCACGAAACCCGCTACCAGCACCCGCTCGGCCTGCGCCGCCCGCAGCAGGGCGCGGGTGCCATTGGTCGTGGTCAGCACCAGGGTGCGGTCCTTGCAAACCTGGGCCGTGTACTCGCAGGGCGAGTTGCCCAGGTCGAAGCCCGCCAGCGGCTGCCCGCCGCGCTCGCCGCCCAGCAGCACCCGGCCCATGCGCATCGTGCCGGCCAGTTCCTTGGCTTCGTCTACCTCGGCGCAGGGCCGCACACAACTGCACCCGGCGGCCAGGGCATGGACGATCGTCGTCGAGGCCCGCAGCACGTCGATGACCACGGCCAGCCCGTGCCGCAACCGCCCACATGGCACCAGTTCGGGCAACAGGTGGACCTGGACAATCCGCTTGTCCGGCATTGGCAGTCCCTTTCCGCTCAGACCGGGTTCGAGGCGCTATCTTACGCTCCCCGCCCGATTCCGAACAGGCGGCTTGCAGCTGACGGCGGACTTCCAAGCGCGCCGCACGGTGGGGTGGCACGTCCCTCGGTACTCCGAGGGCGTGCGAGAACCCGATGCCACTGCATCCTCGACAGGTAGCCTGTCCCGCGCACACCCTCGGAGTACCAAGGGACGTGCCACCCTGTCGGCTTGGGAAGAAAGCGGTTTCGTCACCGTACCAACACTGTTTTCGCTTCCCCTAATAGACGATATTAGGTATACCTAATACAGTAGAAAGCGACAGCTAATGTCAAGCTGCGAATGGTCAAGGAGTTCAGGCCCATGTTGCATCGCATCCGTTGGTCCGCTGGACTGGCGGCCCTGTTGGTATTCCTGGTTGGCTGCGGCGGCAAACCCGCGCAGGTGGTGAAGACCGGCGGTCCCCTGGTGGTATCCAGCACCTTCAAGGGGGAATACCCGATCAAGGTGGTGGCAACCACCGGCATGGTGGCGGACCTGGTGCGGAACGTGGCCGGGAAGCATGCCCAGGTTACCCAGTTGATGGGCGAGGGCATCGACCCGCACCTGTACAAGCCGTCGTCGGGCGACGTCAGCACGCTGAACAACGCCGATGTGATCTTCTATTCCGGCCGCAACCTCGAAGGCAAGATGGGCGACCTGTTCGTGCGCATGGCCGGCCGCAAGCCGACCTTCGCGGTCACGGATTACATCGAAGACCAGTTCATTCTCGAAGACGAGGAGCAGCACTTCGACCCCCACCTGTGGTTCGATGTTTCGCTCTGGAGCAAGACGGTCGGCGTGGTCCGCGATGTGCTGAAGCAGTTCGACCCGAAGCATGCCGCCGAGTACCAGGCCAACGCGGACGCCTACCAGCAGAAACTGGCCGCTCTGCACGAATACGCCAAGTCCCAACTCGCCACGATCCCGAAGGAACAGCGTGTGCTGGTGACGGCCCACGACGCCTTTCGCTACTTCGGCCGCGCCTACGACATCGAGGTGCGCGGCGTGCAGGGCATCAGCACGGAGAGCGAAGCCAGTGTCAAGGAGATCAACGAACTGGTGCAATTCCTGGCCAACCGCAAGATCAAGGCGGTCTTCGTCGAATCGAGCGTCTCGGAAAAGAACGTCAAGGCACTGATCGAAGGCGCTTTGAAGGGCCGTAACCATACGGTCGCCATCGGCGGCGAGTTGTTCTCCGACGCGATGGGCAAGGACGGCACGCCCGAAGGCACTTACGAAGGCATGATCCGGCATAACGTGGATACGATTGTCAAGGCACTCAAATAATCAGGGACCAGGAGTCAGGAGTCGGGTGTCAGGGGTCGGGAGTCAGAAGTCAGCGGTCCGTTGCAATATCCGTCGTCGGAGCCTTCTCGCACCTAACTGCAGACACCTGACCCTCTGAATCGGGATCTCTGACACCTGACCCCCGACTCCTGAC
>JAEUIF010000874.1 GCA_016795185.1 Planctomycetia bacterium
TCCGTCCTGGGCGACATAGCCGAAGGTTTGCCCGGTGAAATCGGCGCGCGTGGCGAACAGGTTGCCGTCGAGTTTTTCCCAGACACCGCTGTCCTTGTCGATGCCGACGGAACTATCGAGGATCGGCTTCTCTCCCGGCAACGCAACAAACGTGATCGGCTTTCCCGCCGCGCCCTTGAGCCGCTGAAACAGGTCGCCCTCGGCGTAGACGCCGCCGGCCACATGGACGGTGTCGCCTGGCCGGACCTGCTTCGCGGCGTGTGCCAGCGTCTTGAATGGTTTGTCCCGCGAACCAGATTGCGCGTCGTCGCCCGTCGTCGCCACGTACAGGTCGCGACCACCGACCGTCTCGGTCAACAGCTTTGGCAAGACAGCCTCGGACTTCAGGGCCGCCAGTTCGCCGGCCTCCGCGTCGCGGAAGGACCATTCGACCTCGACGTGGTCGCCTTCCGCCAGCGGCCAGATACTGCCCCACATCAAGCGGCGCTTGCGGTCGATGGTCGGCTCGACGCCACTGCGCCAGGCTTCCTCGCCGCGCTTGCGCCAGCGGAAGCTCGCCGTGGCGTTCTGGTTGTCGTCTCCCGTGTAACGGGCCTCAATGCCAACGGCGGCCGGCGTGGGATAGAGTTCCAGTGCGCCCGGCTGGATGGCGTCCGCTGCCGGCAGTCGCGCTGCTGCGAGGAAGACGAAACACACGGCCAGCAGCCCGGTACGGCGGCCCATTGGAATGCTCCGGGCGAGCGAAAACGACCACGATGCCACTCGAAGCATGCTTTGAAAGCCTGCTAAACCGCAAGCGTAGTCGCACCCGCTTGCGGTTTAGCAGGCTATCGAAATAAACGGTCAATCACTTATCATTCGTCTTCACCGCCAGCACCCACGTCAGGCTCTTGCCCACGTCCTGCGTGTGCAGCCGGGTCAGCTTGCCCGTGGCTGGATCGACGCCGAAGACCGCCAGCTTGCCGCTGCCTTCGCCCGCGCCGAGGACGTACTTGCCGTCCGGATCGATCTCGAACGAGCGCGGCGTCTTTTCGGTCGGCGTCTGGCCCAGGGCGGTCAGCTTGCCATTGCTGTCGATGGCGAAGCCCGCCAGGCTATCGTGCCCACGGTTGGAGACCCAGACGAACTTGCCGCTCGGGTGGACCTTCACCTCGGCCGTCGAGTTCTTGTCCTTGAAGTCCGCAGGCAAGGTCGAGAGCGTCTGCACCGGCTTCAAGCCCGTGTTCGCGTCGAACTGGTAGGCGGTGATACTGCTGCCGGTTTCGTCGGAAGCGAAGGCGAGGTTCGCCGTCGGGTGGAAAGCCAGGTGCCGGGGGCCGGCCTTGTCCGCGCCGCCGGCGGCCTTGCCCGCTTCGGTCAGCTTGCCGGTCGTCGGGTCGAGCTTGAACTGGTAGACCGCGTTCGGCGCGACGTGCGGCACGAAGACGAAGCGGCCCTCGCGATCCTGGGCAATGCAGTGGGCCGTCTTCGTCGTTTCGACGGTCTGCACGGCCGGCGACTGGATGACGCCGTCCTCGTTGATCTTGTGGACCACGACCTTGCCGGCCGCATACGAAGCCGAGAGCAGCCAGCGGCCGGAGCGATCCGTGGCGACGAAAGCGGCGTTCTCGCCCTTGGGCAGCGCCACCGTGCTCAGCAGCTTCAGCTTGCCGGTCGCCGGGTCGAGCTTGAAGCTGGCCAGCGTGCTATTGTCGCGCAGCGAGGCGAACAGAAACTTTTTCCGCGGATCGACGGCCAGCGAGCCCGGCGCGCCCTCGACGGGCAACGATTCCACGGCGCTCAGCTTGCCGTCCGTCGGATCGAGACGGTAAACCTGAATCTGCTTCTCCGGGGCCTTCGAGACGTAAACGAAGGTGTCGGCCGACAGCGTCATGACCAGTCCCAGGGTGAGTGCGAGCGTCAGCAGCCAGCGCATGGCAGTGTCCTTTCGAGAGAGTGCGTTACTTGCTCACTTGATTCAGCAATTCCAGCACGGTCGCGGTGATCTTGGGCGACGCATCCGCCTCCAGATAGCTGGAGCGCGCCCGCCAGGTTTCGTAGCCGCCGAGCTTGTGCTGCTCGGGCGTCGGCAGGTAGCCGTTGTAGCCGTTGGCCAGCGCGATGATGCAGGTCGGCTTCAGCGGGCTCTTTTTCTTGATCTCCAGGCCGATCTCCACGAACACCTCGCACGGAAGGGCGACGATGCCCAGTTCGCCGATGCGCAGGGCTTGCAGCTTGAGCTTGACCTTGTCGGGATAGTCCGCCAGCAGGATCGTCTCGCGGGCATAAATCTCGGGCAGCGATTTCAGCAGTCCATCCTTGGCGTTCTTGACGATCTCGCGTGCCCTGGCGACTTCCTCGGCGGTCGGCTTGCGCACGGCCAGTTCGATTTCCTTCTCGGCCACGGCCAGCGAGAGGCCATCGCGATGCTCGATCTTTCGCGCCACCGGCAGCACGGCCTGCGCGACGCTTTCCGAGACGACGCGAATCTGCTCGTACTCGGCGCGCTTGCCGGGAGCCGCGCCGGCGAAATTGACGTTGTTGATGTCGCCGCTGGTGGCGTTCGACATGATGCCCACGAAGGGCGGCTTGGCCTGGTCCGCTTTCAGCAAGCCGCCGATGCGCTCGGCGAACGCGCCGAAGTAGTCGGCGGACAACGGCGACACGCCGCCGACGTAGTGCAGCGAGTAATTGGCCAGCAGCGCGACCGGCCGGGTATCCGGGGCCTGCACCGAGAGCAGCGTGATTTCGGGATCGATGGGACCGGCAGGCTCGACCAAACCAGGGTTCTGATAGCCGGGGTTCATCTTGACCTGGTCGGTCAGCTTGCCGAACGGATCGGCAGCGATGGAACCCGGCTTCATCTTCCAGCGCCGGTTGAAGAGTTGCGTGGGGTCCTTGGCCACGCCCCAGCCGAGCTTGACGGGCGCCAGGTTGGCGTGCGCCTTGGCGATGCCCTCGGCGATGCGACTCGCCAGGAATTTTTGATAGTCCGCGTCCGGGTCGGTCTGGAACAGTCCGGCCACCGCCGGCGCGGTATGGGTGTGCGTGGCCGAGATCAACATGCGGTCCACGGGCATGGTGGTCGCCTGCGCGGCCTGGCGTTTGGCCTCGTCGAGCAGTTCGCGGGGGATCATGCAGCTGTCGCAGACGACGAGGGCCAGTTGCGCTTTGCCGTCGTCCAGCACCAGGCAGCGGGCGTGCAGCCGGTCGTGCGCGGCCATCGCTTGCCGGTCCTGCATGCCGCCGTTGACCGAGATGGGGAACTTGGTCGGCGTGATGTCCTGCGCGAACGCGCCAGCGCGGAACAGCTTCGCGTCGTCGGCTTCGGCACGGAGTTGCGTCAGCATCCAGACGCCAGTGCAGGTCAGGACGAGCCAAACAGCCAACCGGTATGCATGCATGATGGACCTGCTTTCTTTTTTTTCGGGTCTGCCTTGCAGCCGCCGTTCGTAGTTCCGCCTTCAGGCGGTTGAGTCGTTCGCCGCCTGAAGGCGGAACTACAAACCTCCAGCCAGCCATTTCACACGAGGTTGGTCGGCTTGCCCGCTCGAAAGTTCGCCACGTTGGCGATGGTCGCGGCCAGCAGGCGGGCGCGGGCTTCGCGCGTGGCCCAGGCGATATGCGGCGTGATGATGCAGTTCTTCGCCGTCAGCAGCGGGTTGTCCGCGCGGATCGGTTCACGGCTGACCACATCCACGGCGGCGGCAGCCAGTTGGCCGCGATTCAGTGCATCCGCCAGGTCCGCTTCCACCACCAGTCCGCCGCGCGCCGTATTGATCAGGATCGCCGTCGGTTTGACCCGTTGCAAGCGCTCGCGATGGACCAGGCCATTCGTGGCGGGTGTCAGCGGGCAATGCAGCGTGATAACGTCCGCGCGGGCAAACAGTTCATCGAGACTCACGGTGGGTAACGGACCGCGGGGCCGTTGACGCGCGTGAATCAGAACTTCCATCCCGCAGGCCCGCCCCAGGTCCGCGACGCGCTGCCCGATGCGGCCAAAGCCGACGATGCCCAAAGTCTTGCCTGCCAATTCCTGCTGCGGCGTCCGCCAGAAGCAGAAGTCCGGGGACTTTGTCCACTCTCCTGCCTGGACCGCGTCCGCATGGAGACCGACGCGGTGGCACAGGTGCAGCAGTAGGGCAAAGACATACTGGGCGACCGAGGCGGTGCCGTATTCGGGCACGTTCGCCACCGCGATGCCGCGTAATCGGGCCGCCGCCACATCGACGCAGTCGTAACCCGTCGCGCTGACCGCAATCAGTTGCAATCGCGGTGCGCACTGGATCGCGGCGGACGAAACTACCGCCTTGTTGGTAATCACCACATCAGCCGCTTGCGCTCGCGCGATGACTTCCTCGGGCGTGCTGCGGTCGTGCAGCTCGACGTCTCCGCAGGCCCGCAAGCCCTCCCAGGAGTTGCCGTCGGCGGCTAATGTGCGGCCGTCGAGCACGACGATCTTCATGGCGACGGCTTCGCCCCCGCCGGGTCGAAGGCCTTCTTCAAGGAGTCGGCGATTTCCTGCAAGCCGTGTTTGGCCGGTTCGAGAGTCGCGCCGGAACGGATGAAGCCGTGATTCATGCCCAGGTAGCGAGTAGCCCGCACCGGCACCCCGGCGGACTTCAAGCGCACCGCATAGGCTTCGCCCTCGTCGCGCAGCACATCGTACTGCGCGGTGAGGACCAATGCCGGCGGCAGCCCTTTGAGATCCTTTGCCTGCAACGGCGAGGCATACAGGTTGGTCGCCTCTTCGGGCCTCGGCAGGTAGGTCTTCCAGTAGTACAGCATGGCGTCGCGCGTCAGACCGTAGCCAGTCGCGAACTGGTAATAGGAGGTCGTATCGAAGTGGTGATTCAGCACCGGGTAGATCAACACCTGCGCGGCCAGCTTGGGACCGCCCTTGTCGCGGGCGTACAGCGCGGTAGCTGCGGCCAGGTTGCCGCCGGCGCTGTCCCCCGCCGTGGCCAAGCGCTTACCGTCGCCCCCAATCTCACCTGCATTTTCCGCGCACCACTTCAGGGCGGCATGACTGTCTTCCACCGCGGCGGGGAACTTGTGCTCGGGCGCGAGCCGATAATCCACGGATACGACCAGTACGCCCGCGCGGGAGCAGAGCGACCGGCACAGGTCGTCATGGGTGTCCAGGCTGCCCAGCACCCAGCCGCCGCCGTGATAGTAAACGACGACCGAAAACGGCCCCTTGCCGTTCGGCGTGTAGACGCGCACCGGCAACTTGCCGCCGGGGCTGGGAATCGTGCGGTTGTCCACCTTGGCCACCGGATCGGCCAGCTTCGGCGTGCTCGCCACGCGCTTCTCGAAGCCGGCGCGCGCTTCGGCCGGAGTCTGCTGCGAGATCGGCACTGCCTTGACCGCATCGAGTTCCGCGCGAATTTTCGGATCGAGCGGCGTATCGGCAGTCGGCGGATAGGTGTCCAGCACGGGCTTGGCCACTGGTTGCGGTTTCTCCTGAGCGGACAGCGTCAGGGCACAGACGCCAGCCAGGATCAGCGCGGTGATGCGTCGCATGGTCTCGACTCCTCGGTTACTTGCCGTCCAGTGGCGTTTCCTGGTAGAACGCTTCGAGCCATTTGCCGTTTTGCAAGACCCAGACGGCGGAGGCCATGTTGCGCGCCGGCAGTTCCTTGCCCTTGTAGGTGCCCTTGAGCGTCAAGGCGTAGGTGACCACCGCAGCATCCTTGGCGAGCATGGTGATCTTCACGTCGCTAAACTTGTATTCGGACATCTTCAGGTCTGGCAGGGTCTTCATCTGCACTTCCTTGCTTTGCAGACCGCCGTAGTACGACGTGATCGCCTGGTGGTTGTCCGTCACCAGCTTGCCGATGGCAGCTGCATCCTGCTTGGTGAAGGCATCGTTCAGCGCCCGCATGGCCTGGTCGATTGCCTTGGGAGCTTCGCCCTGCGGCGCGTCCGCGCCCAGCAGCAGCCCGACGCACAAGCACAGCACCAGCCTGGCTTTCATGGCTCTTCTCCTTGTCGCAATTGCCATCCAGAAGCGGAACAGCAGCAGCGTAGGGCAAGCGTTCCGCGCTTGCAAATGATTTCATTTTCGATTCGCTGCCTACTGGGTTTTGCCCGACCATTGGTCAATAATCGGACGCATCCCGAGCAAATCGTCCGTGTTGGGCCTGGCGCGAAGAAGACCACCATGCCATCCAGTTGCCTGCCGGCCACGGCCTTCGTAGCTCCTGATGGACGAAACGTGCAGCAGGTCGGCGACCTGGTCCATAAGGTCGTGTCGCTGATGCTCGACCACCTGGCGAACGCCGCGCACCGGCCGCCCTTGCCTGTCGCGGCCTATCGACCCCAGTTGCCATTGCTGACCGATAGCCCCATTCCGGAACCGCCATTGCTCGGCGAACTGAAGGCGTTGCTCGAAGCCAGCATGAATCCCGCGCAGCCGGGCTACATCGGCCACATGGACTCGCTGCCGACCACGGTATCGTTCCTCGGCGATCTGGCAGCCTCGGCGATCAATAACAACCTGCTCAGCCTGGAAATGTCGCCGGCGCTATCGCGGCTGGAACAAGAACTGGCGTCCGAACTGGCGCGTGCGTTCGGTCTGGGCCAGGAATCCGGCGGCATGCTCGTCAGCGGTGGGACGCTGGCGAACTGGCACGCGCTGGCCGTGGCGCGTAACCGTGCTTTTCGCGCACTTCACCCAGGCATTGTCGGCTTACCGCAACGCCCGGTCATCCTGGCCTCCGGCACCGCACATGCGTCGATCGCCAAGACCGCCATGCTGCTCGGCCTCGGCACGCAGGGAGTCTTCCCGGTCGCCACGGATGCGAACTCTCGCATGGACTGCACCGACCTCGAGCGGCAGGTCCAGCAAGCAACCGCCGACGGCCGGCAGCCATTCGCAGTCGTCGCGACGGCCGGCTCCACGACGCCGGGCAGCATCGATCCGTTGGCCGAGGTCGCTCAGATAGCCCGGCGGCATGGCCTCTGGCTGCATGTCGATGCCGCCTACGCCGGCGCGCTTATCTTCTCCGATACCGGACGGCAACGCTTGCACGGCATCGAGCAGGCCGATTCCATCACCTTCAATCCGCAGAAGTGCCTGTATGTAGCCAAGACCTGCGCGCTGGTGCTGTACCGCACATGCGCCGCACCGAAGGCTTCGTCAACCTAGCCTTAATTTCCACAGAGCCCAATTGACCTAACATTTTTCGGTTGCTGAGCGCTGCGGTCAAGCAAAACGGAGGCACAAGTGTTTGCCCCCAAACCAGGGCATGGCCGTCGGTGTATCGGCCAGCCGCGAGGCCACCAGCAGCGGATTGTGCGCGCGCTTGTCCACGGTGACGACGACCCGCTGGTCCTCAATGGCCACGCTGCCGGTCAGGTCGAGCAGATTGTGGAACAGGGTCTTGGCCTCCGCCTGCCGATAGGTGCCGCCGATCTGTGCGGCCAGCAGGCGATAGAGAGAACTGGCCATCAGCGTGATTTGCAAATCCAAATCCACCCGCAAGCCGACCAGGGAGGACAAGGCGTCCACATGAAAGAACTGAATCGCTTCGGCAATACCGTTCTCGATGAGCATCCGCTGGGCGTAGCGCGTGATCAGGGCCGGGCAGCTAATCTTGAAGTTGTTGGTGAGCAGGATGGTGGGGTCTTCATGGCCAAGGTCGATGGCGGTCAGTTGCCGCAATTCGTTCGCATAGCCCTTCAGATGAACCCGTTCGTCCAGAACTTTGGGAGTGCGATAGAGCCGGCTCAGCGACGGCAAGGTGATCCGCTGCCAGGCCGAGGCGGGGCGGCTGAAGATGGCCCCCACCATCTTGCGGCTGCGCCGCCGCAGAGTGATGAAGTGGATATGGCGTTGCTGGAGTTGGTCCAGGTGCGCATAGGTGGTCAACCGGGAATCGAACACCAACTCCGCAGGCGGCGCGCCGGTTTGCTGCTGCCAGAAGTCAACGAAGCGGAGGATTTCGCCGGGCTGGTCGGCCTTGCTGATACCGGCACGGGCGTAGCACAAGACGCGCTGGGTGGCGTCGCGGGCCAGGAAGGTGAGAATGCCTTGCTGACTGCGACTGCGCCGGGAAATGTAGTGTTTTTCCAGGGGTTCGGCGGCCGTGTTGGCGGGCACCGCGTGGAAATCCAGGTCGAGGGACGTGCCGCGCGTCAAGCCGGCCTGCGGTAGTCGGGCCGACCAAGCCGCCAGCAAGCGTTGCGTGAGGCGGTCATCGATGCGGGAACTGTAGGCGGCCAGGTACGAGCGTTTGGGCACGACGTTCAGGCCGGCGAACAAGGCGATGCCTTCGTCATCGACCAGGCTCATGACCTGGCTCTTGCGTTCGGTGCCGAGGAGCTTCAAGGCCAAGAGGGTACGTAGGACGGCGGCGGCGGGGATCATGGCCGAGCCGGGCAGACCCGCCTCGCGTGCGACGGCGCTCAGGTCCAGGTTCCGCAGCAGCGGCATGAAGAAGAAGAGGCCAGCCACACGGGTGCGGAAGGTGCGAGGGGCCAGGCTCAAGCAGCGCACGTCAGCAATGGCTGCGGGCACGGGATGAACGGTGGTGGGCCGTTCGTCATCGAGGCGGCGGGGCAAGCGGGCGAAGCCTTCTTCGCGAAGCAGCAGCGTGAGGGAGTGAATGCTGATGGCGTGGCCGGCGCTGGCCAACTCCCGTTGGATGTCGTAAACGGAGAGGTTCTTGTTGCGCAGGGCGACGACCAAGGCGCGGACGCGGTCGCGTTGGGGTGCGGCGCGCGGACCGGGCGGGCGTGGCGGAAAGAAGGCGGCGCGGTGGGCGGGGTCATGGCGGAACTGGTGACAGAGGACCCGGAAGGCGCCGGGAGTATAGCCAAAGCGTTGCGCGACCTGGGTGGAGGGCAAACCCTCGACGAAATAGGCGCGGAGGGCCTCGTACTGGCGTTGGGCAGGGGTTTCGGGGCCGAGGAAGAAGCGGGTCGCCTGGTGTTCCGTTAGGGACTTTCTGGTGCTGATAGTTATGGTTTGGTAATAGTTACAGCCGGGGCGGTCAGCTGGCCAGCAGCTGCCGTGAAAAACTGGGAATTACGAAACACCGCAGAGAAAATGGGGAAGCAATTGCAGAGAGGGCGGCAACTATAGCGGGCGGAGCAAGCGGCGCTAGCAGGTGCAGATTTGGCGTTATCAGTACCAGAAAAATATAACGATGCAAAGCGTGTCACCGGGGAATTACTGCGGAAAAACAGGGAAAACGTTAGGCGAATAGGATTCTGTGGAAATTAAGGCTAGGAGAAATCGGCGTGCAAGGCACCCGCCATGCGGACGTGGTCAAACTCTGGCTATCGCTGCGGCATCTGGGTCGAAAGGGCTACGCGGAATTGATCGAGAACGCCTCTGCGCGGACGCGCCGATTGCTAGCCCAGATTCGCGAGCGCCCGTACCTGAAGCTGGCTGCCGAACCGGACACCAATATCATTTGCTTTCGCGGCGAACCGTCCACGCTGCCGGAGTCGGACGCCTGGAACGAGGGACTGCAAGCTGCGTTATTGCGTGAACAACAGATCTTTGTCTCGCTGCCGTTTTATCGAGGGCAGCGCTGGCTGCGCATCGTGCTATTGGGAACCGGTTCTTCGCGTTTTCGAGTGGGTGGTTTTTCACAGTTTTGACAGCATGCAGGTGAGGATCTTCAACCGGAGGTACTCCTCATCGCGCAGGCCGTAAGCGCGACGCTGGATCGTGCGGAGCTTGTTGTTGAAGCCCTCCACGAAGCCCAGAGGCACTTTGTTCTCCTCGTGGCCATAGGCTTCGATACCGTCCCAGTGAGCCTCGATCATCTGGGCAAACTTCTGGAAGGGTTGCCAGCGCTGCCAGCGCAGGGCATCCCGCCACTGGCTGAAAAAGCGCCGCGCCCAGCCGGGAGTCTGGTAGTCCCACAACTGGTCGAACGACTCCTTGAGGAGGTATGCCGTGTTCAACCGCTTGTTGGCCTTGAACCGCAATCGCAAGGCCTTCCTCCCCTCCAGGGAAAGATTCTCCCAATGGGACAGCAAGGCGTACCGCTGCCCCTTGACGAAGCGCCGATCCTTCCCCGAGCGGCGGGCGTACTCGCGTTTGCGCACCTGGTCCATCGCCTCGCCCAAGTGTTTGAGGACGTGGAACTTGTCGTACAGGATGGCGGCCTGCGGTGCATGCCCTTCTTTGCGGGTGGAGTTGCGAAACGCCTGCCACCTGTCCATGACGGCCCAGCGGATTTTGCTGCATTTTCCAGGACCCAGCCCGGCGAAGAACTCGTCCAGGCTCGCCTCGGAGCGGTCCTGGCCACCGAACCAGATGGGGCGGCTGCGCTCCAGGTCGCTGACCACGATGCGGTACTGGTGCCCCTTGGCGATGGCGATCTCGTCGATGCCAATAACCCGGGGAGCGGGGTTGCCGGCCCGGCGCAGTTGTTCGCGCATGTACTGCTTGTCCAGTTCCTTGACCGTGTGCCAGTCGAGGCGGAGTTCCTCGGCCACTTCCTGGATAGGGGTTTCGCGGCAGCGCCGGCCGACGAACAAGGCGAACCGTTTGGTGTACAGCGGGTTGTCGGCGAGCCAGTCGAGCCGTTCGCTCTTCACGCCGCCGCACCCCGAACACTGGACTCTGCGCAGGGAGTAGGTGAGGTAGACATGCCGGTCGCCGCAGGAGAGATCGCGCGCACACCGGGGCCGCTTGTCGTAGTAGGTCCAAGACACTTGCCCGCAAGCGCCGCACCCCGTTTTTTTCGGCGGCGCCGGAGGGTAATGACCACGGCCAGGGGATCGGCAAAGATGCCCCGGAGCCTGGCCTGGGGAACAAAACCGGGAAATCGGTACAGGTCGTGGAGTTGCTTGAACTTGGCCATCGCAACAGCATGACAGGAATTCCCTCGGAGAGAAAGAGGGTTTTGGCCTGGCAATCACGGGGTTTCAGCAGCGACTGGGGCTGAAAGTTACCCACTCGAAAACGCGAAGAGCCATTGAACCTTTACACCGACGAAGGCGCCCTACAGCGCCTCTGCGCCGGCCTCGACGCCCACGCGACCGCAACCAACGCGGTTCAAGGCTGAAGGTGCTCGACCATCGTTCCAACGACACATCGGCGGCAGAACAACTTCCCGGATGGCCGAGGTCTTGCTAAGATACCTCCGCGTTGCCAGGCCACTGCCAAAAAAGCAACGTGGAGAGGTGCCAGAGCGGCCGAATGGGCCGGTCTCGAAAACCGGTGTGGGAGCAATCCTACCGAGGGTTCGAATCCCTCCCTCTCCGTTTTGAAAACTGCGCCTTTCGCAACCTCTTGAAGAATGGCAGGTTGCGGAGGGCGTTTTCGTTTGTCCCAGTGATTGGGACAATCACTGGGACAAACACGGCATCTTGAGACCCGTAGATTCGCTCATCTCCATCACGCCTTTCATGGCCACCTCCGCGGCCGACACCTCCTGCATGGAAACAGAACACCCTCAACCACTCGACTGCACCTTGCGGTCGTTCTGGCTGAGGAAATCAATTTGCTGCATCTTGCGCTGGCTGTCGTCGCGACGCAGATGGCGGTAGTGGGTCACCATCCTGGAGTCGCGATGGCCAAGCCAATCCTTGATGTCGGCTTCGGCGGCACCACCCAGGAATGCCTGGCTGCAGAAGTAGTGACGAAAGCTATGCACTCGGCCGTGCTCGAAGCCGATCTCGCCCGGCGGTGTCGGGAACCGGTCCTTGAGTGATTCGATCACCTCCCGAAGAAGGATGTTGCGCACCGTGTCAGGCTTCAGCTTGCCACTGCGAGGACCATGAAAGACGCGGCCGTCGCTTTCTTTCCCTGTGGCCTTCAGGTCGAGAAAGATTGCGAGCAGGTCTGGATGGATCGGCAGCGATCGATTGCGCTTGCCCTTGGTGGTGCGGACCTGACCGAGCTTCTTGCGCCGATTGCTGGCCCGTTCGTCGGTCAGCAGAATGGTGTTCGAGCGAAAATCCACATCCGACCAGCGGAGCGACGCCAGCTCGCCGATCCGCAGGCCGGTGCAGGCCAGGGCGACAATGACGCCAGCGAGCCAGGTCAGTGCCGGAGTGAGCCGGCAGTGGTCGATCATGGTGCCGACCTCGGCAAGGGTGTAGCAGTAGGTGTCGGTGCCCTGGGGCTTCACCAGGCTGAGGTCAAAGCGGCTGTCGGCGGGCAGGTGCTTTTCCTTGATCAACCAGAGCGTCACGGACTTGATCAGGGTCAGCTCCAGGTAGATGCTGCGGTCGGCGTATTCCTGGTCGGCCAGGTGGTTGCCGTACTTTTCGGTGTTGGTCTTGTTCACCTCGGCCCAGGAACGAATGCCATTCTTGTTGCAGAAAGCAAGGTGCTTGTTCTGAACAGCCTGGTAGCGCTTGAGCGTGCCAGCGCTGACACCGCCCAGGACGGCCGCGCGCTGGCAGTGGGCCAGGTAGAGCTTCCAGCCATCGGGGATGGAAAGGAATGACGCGGGCTGCTGGGAAGTAGGTGCAACAAGGCCGAGTTCAACAGCCTTCTGCTGATCCAGATTGCGCAAGTTGATCAGGGCCTGATCGGGATCGCGCGTGCCGAGGGAGTGCTTTCCCAGGTTGAGTTTGCCAGTGCGGCCATCGGCGTAGTAAACGCCGTCGCGTTCGAGCAACCGCCAGGTGAAATTCTGGCAAACCACCGGCGGACGAGATGGTTTACGAGGCATGTGCTACTCTCCTACTGTTTCGAGGTGAGGCTCTCGGTGCGAGGGGTCATCCAGCCCGGCCGCCGGCCTGGCAGCTGGCGAGGTCCAGGTGAGACTGGCTCACCCGTGTCTTCCGGAAGAGTTCCAGCCCGTTCCAGAGCATCGGGCCGGAAGAGAAGGCGGGAGCCAGGACCACCCGGCTGAAGGGCAATGATCTTGCCTTGGCGGACGTATCGGCGCAGAGTGCTGACCGAGAGGCCGGAAAGCGTGCTCAGTTCGTCAATGTCGAGGTACTGCTTCTGCGGCAGATCGATTTGGGTTTTGCTGGCCATCCTTGGCCTCCCTTGCTGCGAGCGAACATGATGATAGACAGAGTCTATCATAGCAGCAATGAGAGGCGCCGTCTATTATTTTTCCGGAGCCGAGGCGTCGCGCACCTGCCAGAGCGTGTTGGCGATGTAGTCCGCATCATGGGTCAGGTTGATCACGATCGACACGCCGCGGGTCAAGAGATGGCGGTCGGACATGTGTAGATCGACGCGAACGTCAGGGCCAGTTGGAACGCTGAATCGCGGCGTCACCAAAGCAACGCGATCCGGGGGAGTGAGGAAGGCGATGACCGGTTGGTCTGCAGTCCCGAGATGACGGCGGATGACTTCTACCAGGTCAAATGGCTGTCGATCAGCCTTGAGTTTCTTGATGGCCCGAATCTCCAGCAAGTGATCGAACGCTTGCATTAGCGGCTTGATCAGGGGAACTTGGACGCCCGCTTCTTGCAGTTCAAGAGCCACGAGGATGCGAAAGGTGTCGTCCCGGTCAAATCGCCGCATGGTGC